>CALVVB010000038.1 GCA_944363735.1 uncultured Bacilli bacterium
GCAAGTATAAAAATATAAAAAAACTAGATTTTATCTAGGCTTGCAAAGATTTTTATATTAAAACTGTCAAACTAGGGTTATAGAAACTGGGGACCTATACTATCAGAATTATCTATTATGTTTGATGGTAGAATTTAGTTCTTTGAAATTTAAAGTTAGTATGTTATTATTTAAATAGCAAAAGAAGTAAGAATTTATACTTACTTCTAATCATGGAGATATCTCATTTACACAGATTCCCTTACACACTCATTTTCACTTGTACATTGATAATTTCAACGTGCAAGTGTGTTTTCTAAAATGATAAAAAGATATCAGCGTTTAACTTTTGATATCTTTTTTATGTTAATCTCAAACCCCAGGTTCGAGTTATCTATCAATCTGGTGCCTTAGTGGTACACATTTGGAAATTTTCATTAAGGTTAATTTCTATATTTATTATATAATAATTTACCAAAAATAGGAACTAGTTTTATAGATTCAATAATCGTTTTTTCTTTTTCTCAAACTCGTCTTGAGAAATTGCTCCCATATCAAGTAGTTCTTTATATTTTTTTATTTCATCAGCAACAGACATTTGATTGTTGTTTATATTATAACTTATTCTTTTCAAATTATCTAATTCTTCATGTAATCTATTACTAATATTTTTAGCAGAATATTTATCTAAGGCTATATTAAATTTTTCTTTGATCGTATCTACAGTAACAATACCAAAAGCAATTCCACTTTCAAAAGTTATATCATTTATATTATCTAAAGAAACTGTTTGAAAAGCTTCTCCAACTAATTTCTTTTGTGCCATCATAAATCTTTTATTGGTTAATACATAAGCAAAATTGTTATCATGCTTTGTTGCTGATATATAATTGTGAAGGCCAATAAAAGCTATTAAAACCTTTTCTTCATTTTTTAAGTTATCTGCTATTAATTGAAAATGTTTTACTCCCCAAGATTTTGTCATTCCTTGACCAAATCCATTATCAACACAAAATTGATACATTCCCTCGGCTGTTTTCATATCATATTCTTTGATATCATCTGTTTTTTTATTCCCGTTAACTATGTCATTTAATTCTTCAACGCTAAGTTCCTTAATGTTAGATGTGTTAATTCCTGATGAAGTTAATTTTAGAAAACAATTTCTACATATATAACTATTATCTTTTTTTATTGCACTTTTTCCAAGTGCATTTGTTTCTTTTCCACAAATTGGACATTTTTCAGTATTCCATAATCCCATTTCAATCACTCCTCATAAAATGATTATACCACTATAAATATATTTCAACAATATTCTTACAGGACTTTTTAGTTACCGGACATAAAATTCTTAAAATGCCACAATATATTTATGGGGTGATAGTATTGGCAACATTTAAAAGAAAATTTAACTTTGATAAAAATATAAAAGAAATTGTTTCTAAAAATATAAAAAAGTATAGATTAAAAGCAGGCATAACACAAGAACAACTAGCAGTCGATATTGGAAAATCTTATGATTTTGTAAGAAGATTAGAATTTAAAAAGGAGAAGTTGGTTGCTCGTTAGGTACAATATATAAAATATCAGTTGTATTAGGCCAACCATTAGGGAAGTTTTTTGATGAAGAATAAAAAATATGCTTTTCGTGTATGATTAGCATATTTTGATTTGTCGTGATACATTTTGTTTGTTTACGAATGAAAATAGCAATAGACAGATTGGGTTTCAAAAGGGAATATCCCTTTGCACACCGCTATTGGCTCTGCCAATAGCGTAGTGTGTTACTCTATTGGAATCAATAAAATTTATATACATATAATGTAAATTATAACATACAATAATAATGTCAGATATTTGACAAAATCATAGTTTTATGATATATTTTAATTACTCATCTGACTAGTATCAGAAGGAGCATCAGAAAAAGGATTGATTTTAGATCAATCCTTTTTCCGTTTTATGAACTATATTTTGTATATTCTTTTAATAAATCTTCTCGTCTATCTTTTCTATCAACTACATAGGCAGTAACCAATTGATAATAATTATTTCTTTTTTCTAAGATAACGATATAATCATATTTTTCAAAAAATATTTTTGTTCGGAGGATTGAATTTTTTCCTAAATATGGTGCAGTCCATATTTTTATTTTAGGGCAATCTTCTGTACAATGTTTGCATTTTTCAAATTCCGTTATCATCTTAGATATAAACGGAATATATTTTACTCTTTCTTCTTTATATAATCTAATTTTACTTCTTTTATCTTGTTCGGATATAACGTGAAAGAAACCTTGAACTTTATTATCTTCAATAGGAATTTCTCTAACCTTAACAGGTATCCCATTAAATTTAATTTCTTGTTTTATTAAATCATCTTTAAAAACTAAATATGCTCTATTGTGATAATCCTTTAGTATTTCATCTTTTTTTCTATCTAAAGTTTTAAAATCTATTTCACAGCTCATTATTTTTGACTTCTCCAATGAAATATATTAAATTTTTTATTGCTACTTGAAGAATTTAGCATAAATGAAATATTAAATTTCTTTTCAATATAATTTACTAATTCATGTTTAGATTTACTACTTTTTAATTCTCGAATATCATAACCGATAGCTCCAATTACCAAATCTGCCAATTGTATTAACTGCACTTCGTTAGACCTGATGGCCTGAACCTTTTTAACATTATATATATTGTATTTGCTTAATATTTCTGCTAATTTTCTATTCTTCATTGCAGAGCGTGAATCTTTAATGTCAAGATAAATGTTATAATCAATTATACTTTCAGAAACAATATAATTAAGTAAATAGTAATACATTTTATAATACCAATCATCATAAGTCTGATGAAATAATTCATGATCCAAGGATTTTTTATCATGAGCAATCCATCCTCTAAATGATAAATTTTCATTATACAATAAATCTATCAATTCTTTGTACATATCAATTTTATTATCAGAAACTTTAGTCCATTTTATTTCTGTATTAGGATTAAGTCCATATTTTATTTTAATTTTCTTAATTTTATTAGAAATATAATTAACATCTTTTTTTAAACAATAAACACATCCTAAAACCATAAATTCAACATTATCATGTTCAAGATGACAGCTTTCATCAGCATAAACATTAATCTCTACATTATTTTTCATTTATTTCCTCCTTTGTAAAACTAGATAATGTCATTATTATATCATATTTTCTACAATTCTAAATCATCTTTAGAGTAATATTTATCAATATCTGCATAATCAAACAATTCATCTTCTTTATCAGTATCTATTGCTATATCGTAAACATCATCTTTATCAAAATCTTCATTGTCATAATAATCTTTTATTTCGGTTGTTGTGGCTTCTTTTACTTTGTCATTACCAATTTGTAATAATTCTCTAAAAAAACTTTTTATTGCCTTTAAAATGACTTTAATATAGAAAACAAGATTATTATTTTCTTGTTCTAACTTCTGATTTTTAATTTTCAAATATTTAACTTCTTTTTGAATATTCTCGTTTTCTTTTTCAAGATATTTATAAGATTTGGCATAAGTATCAACCTCATTATAAACCTTTTGTATTTTAGGTTGGATTTCCATAACTTTTTTAGTTTGTTCAATAACTTTATTCATAGAGTCAAATGTATCTTTTTTAATTTTTACATATTCCTTATCAAAAATAGTTTCCTTGTTAGAACTCATTTTAGTTTCCAATTCTTCCATAGATTTATTTAACTTTTCATTTTTAGATGTAAGTTCTATATTTAATTTCCTAGTAATCTTTTTATACTGCTTAATATCAATGTGTTCATTATCAGAGTTCTTAATTCCACGATCCAAATCATAGCCATTATTTATCATTCGTTCGTGGTATTTATCTTGTAATGTAGATAAATAGCTTTTATCTTTCATATAGTGTTTTTTAGAAATTGTCCATTTATCTTTATTACTTCTTTTATCAAACTTCTTAATTAAAGGAACTACTACACAATGCAAGTGTGGTGTTTTTTCATCTAAATGAATTGTTGCATTTAATACTTGCCATTTCTCATAACCAATATCTTTATAAACAAAATCCATACAACAATTTGCCCAATTAACGATTTCATCTCTTGTCATATCTTTAAAAAACACTTTATCACTTGTAAATAATAATTCATCAGCAACAACACTATTAGAATCATCTAGCATTTGATTAAAAGTTTTCTTTCTATTTTCACGTTCAGTTTTTTGTTTTTCATCGTGTTGTTTTTTATAGTCTCTAACTAAATTCATATAGGAAGTGTAATAATCTTTATGAGTAATAGTAACTAAATTTATATTATTATGCGATTTACTTTTATCAATATCTGGATTAGATTTATATGCTTCTTTTGTTCTTGTATTATGAGCACCAATTTGTCCTAAATCTTTTAATTTATTGATAGGTTCAACTCTAAATATTGCATAACTCATTCTTCAATCGCCACCTTATCAGCATAAATATAAGTTATAGGTGGAACAGGCACTTCAATAATTCCATAATGTGTAACTTTATTTAATCCTTTTTTATTGATTAAAGGTATTAGTTTTAAAGGTTCATTAAACATATTTTCTCTTGTATATTTTAGGCAAAATCGATGGCCGTTATATTTTTCTTTCCTTATTTCTTGATAATCAATAGGATAATTAACTTGTAATCTTTTAATGTGATCTTCAACTTCTTTTCTAGTCATAGGAGCACACACTTCAACTTGCATAGTTTCTCCATTAACGCTAATATCTTGAAAACGATTTATTGCACCTTTATTAAATAAATTAGCATATTCTTCAATAAATGTTTTTCTAAAGTTAATATGCTTGATGTCTAACATGTTATCTTCTTTCTTTATTACTTCAATAGATTCAATATAACTCATAATTAAATCTTGTTTTTCGGATATAGATAACTCATTCCATTTAATTTCAAAATTACTTTGATAAAGAGGGTTAATTAAACATTTAATACTTTCTAAATCTCGTTTTAACATTATATCTTCAAAAGTAAAGTTATATTGTTCTAACTCTTGTTCTTCTTGTTGTTTCTTTTCAATATCTTTAATTCTAGTTTCTAAATATTCTTTATCTTGTTTAAATTCTTTCATATCAATTATTTTATTAAGGTAAGCATCTTTTAATCTAGTAATTTTATCTTTTAAAGTATTAATTTCTTTAATTAGAAGTTCATTTGTATTTTCTACCTTATGTTTTAAAAGTGGAGCAAAAAACCTTCTAACTGTTATGTCATATTCAATAATCGTTGTAATTTGTTCTATTAAAAGTTCAATTAGTTTATCTTCTCTAATATAAGTTTTACATTCATTACATTGATAATAGATATATTTCTTTTTCTTTCCTCCTGGTGCTTTACAAGCCATTATTCTATGACAATGTGGGCATATAATCTTTTGAAAGAAAATATAATCATTTCTTCTCGTATAATTACGAGTATTTTTTCTTGATTGTTCTTGGCAATCTTCCCATAATTTTTTAGATATAATTGGTTCTACTACATTTTCATAAAGTACAGGTGTTCCATTTCTACCACCACTTATAAAATCTCCTTTATAAAGTGGATTAGCTAAAACCTTTTGTATTGTTGTATCATACCATTTTTTATTTAATACATTTTCTTCATTCATTATATTAGCAATTTTTTGATAACTATTTCCTTTTAAATATAAATCAAAGATTCTCTCAACTATTTCACTTTCAGCAGGATTTATTATTAGTTTTTTATTATCTCTCATAAATCCTAAAGTTTTTCTAACAGGAATGTGTCCATCTTTTATTGCTCCAACCATTCCAAATTTAGTTCTTTCTGATACTCTTTCAATTTCTAATTGCGATAAAACTGTTAGCATTCTTACAAAGAATCTACCGTTAGCAGTAGAAGTATTTATATCATCCATTGCACATTCTAAACTACATTCGTATTTTTCAAGTTCAGTAATTAATATTTCTAAATCTCTAACACTTCTTGTTAATCTATCCAGTTTATAAGCAACAATAACATTAACATTACGATTCTTAACTTCTTCTAGCATTTTTTGAAATTGTGGTCTATGTTCTATATCTTTCGCACTTATCCCTGCATCTTCATAAACTCCATAAACATTATAATCACGAAACTTACATAAATCTTTTAACTTTTCTAATTGTTCTCCTAAAGAATAACCCTCACGGGCTTGATCTTCCGTACTTACACGACAATAGATTGCTGCGTTCTTTTTCATATTTCATCAACTCCTTTTTCCATAAAAAAGAGGAGTCAAAAGCACTAGCATTAAACTAATACCTTTAACTCCTTAACCAATCGTTATTAATTCTATTACTATATCGTTTATTACAATGCATAGAATCCCACCAATCTAATAAATGAGAATACTGCACTTCATTTATTGGTTTTATATTCTATCACTTATTTTTTCTTTGTCAATAGGGTTAGTTTTTATGCTTTTTAATATAAGTTCCTAAATCATTAAAAGGTATAAATTCTTCTAATGTATTAACATAAACATTCTCACACTCATTAAAGAATAGATAAGTTATATTATTAATTTCTAACTTATGTGGTTCTATATAAGCAATGTTAGTTTTAGAAATGTGAATAATATTACCTTTAATAATTTTAGATTTAATATTGAGAAATTTAAGCGTGTTTTTAATTCGTTGTTCTAATACCTCATCAATTTCTAATTTTTCCTTTATTATCTGCATAACTAATCAACTCCTTTCGAGCATATAAAAAAGGTTAACCGAAATTAACCTTTCATATATTTAAAGTCGATTAGTTCGACTAATTTCCCTATGGTGC
>CALVVB010000039.1 GCA_944363735.1 uncultured Bacilli bacterium
GAAGCTTGTGCTAACGCACAGCTTCCTAATTAATATTTTTTACGACTTTTTGGTCTCACATCATTGACAACTACACACATTTTTACCGAAAAGATATAAAAGATTATTCATATGTCTTTTTTAAACATTGAAGTGTTGCACTTCAAATTTAAATTAACAATGGTATTAATAATTGAAAAAGTAATGCTGCTGTGTTATAGTGTAGATAGTAGGTTAGTATTGGTAGGAGGAAAAATGAAGAAATTTTTAAAAGTAATGTTATTAATTTTGGTGGTAACAGGAATAACTAGTGTAGTAGGAGCTAATGCCTATACAGGGCATGTTGGTTTTGCAGGTGTTGCTATACCCAATTTCCAAGGCCTTTATTATGGACCAACTGCATACAAAGAAACTAATAGTAAACAGTATGGATATAAACTTCATGCATATGACAATTTATCACATGATGAAAGAGCAATTGATGCTCAAGTGTGTTTAGGAAGTAGTTGCACAGCTTGGTTAAGATTGCCAGCAGGTAGTAAAAAAACTTGGGGTAATACTATGACAATGGCAAATGTTGATTATAGTATTAGGCTTAGAAACGGTACAAGCTTGATGACTGGTTCTAGCTTTTATGGTACTTGGTATTTAGATAATTAAAAAATACAAATCCAATACTTCCTACTACTATTAATATAAGAAATTGGAGGATATATATTATGAAAAAATATATATGGTCTATTTTATCAATATTGATATTAGTTGGTTGGTTTGGTATAGCGGAATATCAAGATGTAAATAATAGTGATACTTTATATAAAATAGAATTAGAATATTATAATAATCAATGTGAAAAAGATGAGAAAAAGTGTAAAGAACTTCAAAGACCAGTTCATTATAAGATGGATACAATTGGTCAAGCTTTATATACAATTAAAACCTCTAATTTTAATTATATGATTTTATTTTTTATACTATTTATTAGTGTCCCAGGCATATATCAATTTTATAAAGAATTTAGAAGTGGTTATGTTAAAAACATATTAATTAGAGAGTCATATAGTAAGTATATGAAAAAAGTTATTTTAGATACATTAAAGAAAACTATTTTTATTATTCCTTTAACATTACTTGGTTGTTTTATAATTTCTTATATTTTATGTGATGGAATTGTTGATATTAATTATACTTTTAACCATTCTATGCAAGGAATATCATTGCCATCAGATACATATTTGAAGTCATTACCATTATTTTTGACAACATACGTTTTAAATTTGATTTTATTAACTATAATTTGTGGTAATATCAGCCTTATTTGTGTGAAAAAAGCCAAAAATTTTATTTTAGCTATAATAATGAGCCTTTTAGTATATTTTTTGACAAACATAGTATTAAATGTTGGACTAGGCACTATAATATTTGAAATGCTTTTTCAAATAGATGGTGCTGCCTACTATACAAGCTTTTATAATTTGATTTCTTATGAAGCTCCTATAAATAATGCACCAATTTATGGATTAATATATATGATTATATTTATGGTTATTTCTACAATAATATCATATATCTGTTTGTATTGGTGTTATCGTAATAAAGAAAAGGTGTTGATAGAAGTTGAAAAAGGATAAGATAATAACAAAATTTTTATTAAAACAACAAAAAATTAAACTTATATATGTATTGGTAATTATTTATTCCATATATTCAGCATTAGTTTATGGGAGGGCTTCAATTAATACAACAGATGCCATTCTTTTTTGCTTTACTAATGTTTGGTCTAATATTTTTTTACTATTATTATTAGCAATAGGTGCAATTCAAATTACAAAAGTTTTAAATGAAATGACTGTTTATAAAATAAGAAATAAAGATAGAATGGAGGAAATGTCTTTTATTAGTAAACAGGTAGCAAAAATTACTTTATTAATGATATTATCATTTATTATAATTCAAATTTGTATAACAATAATTACACACGGTTTCAATAACTCCAATCCGTATATAATTGCGTACAATATGCCATATGTATATTTAATAATATTCATAGTAAGGTATATAATAATTATGATTTTTTATTCTGTATTAATTGCTAATTTATCATATATAATTCCTAACATTGCTATGATTATAATAATTGCATTGAATGCTTTTTTAATATATATATATCCATATAATTTTAATATGATAGTAGATGGGTTAAGTAATATGAAATTATATATAGGATACTACTTTTCTATTCTACCATATAGTAGTATTAGTACTGAATTATTCTGTTCTTCATTTTATATAATTATTTTAATAATATTATATATGATATTAGTAAAATATATATTTACTAGAAATAAATTTAAATATTATATAAGTATAATAAAAATAGTTTTAAAAAATGATATTAGCTTGTTAAAGTGCAATTTAAAAAAAATTATAATAAGCACATTTATCATTATAGCTGGTTTCTATATATTCAAAATATTGACTAATAGTCTATATAGCGAAAATTCAATATATGATCTGCTAGGGTTAAATTTGAATAAAGATACTGATATAATTGCAATTTTTTTATTTCTTGTATATATATTTTTATTTCTTTATATTGGATTTTATTTGTTTGTAAAAGATATTTTATATCAATTATGTAATTATTTTTTAAGAATAAAATTAAATACTTGGTATTTATATAAAATTGTTTCAATTACTTTTATAAGCTGTATATTTAAAGCAATTTTTTATGTAGTTGTTTATATAATTTCAATAATATATTCAATAGAGGTTCATAATTTATTAGAATTTTATTTATATGATTGTATAATAACAGTTTTTTTACAACAAATTTTAATTTTATTATATATATCCAATTGGAAAGAACGAATATTGTTAATTGGATTGTCAATAAGTACAACAGCTTTTACTGGCTTATCAATAATTGAAATCAATAATAAAATAATTTTATATATTGTATTTTTATTAGTAATATTTTATTTTATAAGAAAGAAGTGTATAAAAAATAAAGAAGTATTATTTGAAAGGAAAGTTAAAATATGAAAAAAAATAATAAGAGTGTTATCGTAGAAATAATTGATGTATCAAAACATTTTAAAGAAGTTGCTGTTTTAGAACACGTAAATTTAAAATTAGAGTCTGGTAATATATACGGTTTTATTGGGCCAAATGGAAGTGGAAAAACAGTATTATTAAAGATGATATGTGGCTTTTATACTCCTTCGTCTGGGAAAATTTTAATCAATTCTAAAAATATTATTGAAGAAAAAACTTATCCAGAGAATACGGGTGCTTTAATAGAAAAGCCAACTTTTATTCCAGATTTAACCGGAAAAGAAAACTTAATGTTATTAGCAAAAATTCAAAACAAAGTAACAGAAAAAGACATTGATAAAATTGTAGAAATAGTAGGATTAGATAAACATATAAATAATAAATACAGTACTTATTCTCTCGGAACTAAACAGAAATTAGGTATAGCACAAGCAATAATGGAAAATCCAGATTTAATAATCTTGGATGAACCTTTTAATGGTCTTGATGATGCAAGTGCTAAAAGTATAAGAAATTATTTATTGGAAAAGAAAAAAGAAGATAAGTTAATTATAATATCAACACACATTAAAGATGACATAGCTTTATTATCTAATAAAACATATTTATTTGAAAATGAAAATGTTATTTTACAAAAATAGATACCATCAATTATGATTTAACAAAATATTAGTTTTTTTGACTTAATTCTTAAATATGATATGATAGTATTAACTAAGGAGTGATAATATGTTAGCTTTTACTAAAAGTAGTGAAGATAATATTAATGAAGAAAGAATAGTTAATCAAATAAGAGGTCTAGGTATTGATATGATTCATGAAGCAAGTAGTGGACATCCTGGTATTGTTTTAGGTGCTGCTTCCATTATCTATACTGTTTATGCTCATCACTTAAGATTTTCTAAAGATAACCCTAACTTTTTTAATAGAGATAGGTTTGTTATGAGTGCAGGACATGGATCAGCTTTACTTTATGCAACTCTTGCGATGGCAGGATTTAATATTGAACTTGATGATTTAAAAAGCTTTAGAAAAATAGATTCTATTACCCCAGGACATCCTGAATATGGTGTTACACCTGGAGTTGATGCAACAACGGGTCCTTTAGGGCAAGGAGTTGCAATGGCTGTTGGTATGGCTATTGCTGAAAAACATACAGAAGCATTAATTAATGATAAGAAAAATAATATTATAGACTATAAAATTTACTGTCTATGTGGTGATGGTGATTTAATGGAAGGTGTGAGTTATGAAGCTTTATCCCTTGCAGGAAATCTTAAACTTAATAACTTAATACTTCTATATGACTCTAATCATGTATGTTTAGATAGTGATACTAAGAAAACATTTACTGAAGATATTGAAGCTAGATTTAAAGCGATAGGGTTTAATGTTAGTACGGTTAGTGATGATATTAAAGAGATTGATAAAGCAATAAAAGAAGCAAAAATAAGTGATTTACCTAGCTTAATACAAGTTAAAACAACGATAGGAAAATACTCTCGTAATGCTGGTAAAAATATTGTTCATGGGAAACCACTTGATGATGAAGATATTACTAGTATAAAAACCGAATTAGGGCTAAGAGATATACCTTTTACTATATCTAATGAGGCTTTAGAAGATTTTCAAAAACTTATAGATGATAGATGTAGTAATTTAGAAAATGATTTTACTGAAAAATACAATAATCTTGATGAGAGGGCTAAAGGATTATTAGATTCAATAATTTCTAGTGATAAAAAAATAGAATTAACTAATTTAGATTATGCTTATCCAGAAGAAAAGAAAGAGTCTTTGAGGAAAGCTAGTAATAAGATATTAAACTCTCTTGCCAATTCTAGTAAATTAATATTTGGCGGAGCAGCTGATCTTTCTAGTTCAACCTTAACTTATCTAACGGATAAAGGAGACTTTTCAAGTGACGATTATAATGGTAGAAATATTTTCTTTGGTGTTAGAGAATTTGCTATGGCATCTATCGCTAATGGTCTTGCTCTATCAGGATATCGTCCTTTTGTCTCTACTTATTTAACATTTAGTGATTATTTAAAACCAGCTTTAAGACTATCTTGTCTTATGAATTTACCAGTTACTTATATTTTTACTCATGATTCAATTACAGTAGGGGAGGATGGGCCTACTCATCAAGCAGTTGAACAATTAGTAGGATTAAGAGCAACGCCTAATTTAGAAGTGTTTAGACCAAGTGATAGTAATGAAGTTATTGGTACTTATAAGACTATCTTTGAAGAAAATAAACCTGCTTGTATTATTTTAGGACGTAATGATACTAAAATAAGAGAAACATCTTCTGTTCCTTTAGTATCTAGAGGGGCTTACATTATAAAACATGAAGAAAGAAAGCTAGATGGTATTATTATTGCAACAGGAGAAGAAGTAGATCTTGCTTTTGATGTAGTTAATGCTTTATTTGAAAAAGGATATGACTTTAGAATAATATCAATGCCATGTATTGAAAGATATAATCTATTAAGTGATGAAGAAAAAGAGGAGTTACTTCCTATTGGTAAAAAGAAATTTATTATTGAAAAATCATCTGCTTACTCATGGTATCGTTTCGCTTACAATGATAACTACTTATTTACAGTAGATAGATTTGGATACAGTGGTAAAGCTAGTGATATAAATGCTAAGTTTAATTTTACTAGTGAAGAAATCGCTCTAAAAATAGAAGAGATAATTAAATAATTCGACAAAGTTTTTAAAACTTTCTTGTTATAGTTAAGATGGTGATTATAATGAGAGAGTTTTTTATTTTTGAACTTAAAGATGAATTTAAGAATCTATATATAGATAAACCTAGTATTCTATATAATATCTTTGAACAAATCTATACTTTAAAAAAAGAAGAGTTAAACTATGGCTATAGTCTTTTTAGACAATTAACTAAGAAAATAGATAAAGATAAGACTGATAGATATTTATTTATTAAATATCATCAAAGTATCCCTTATAGTAAGAAAGGGGAAACTCATTACTATAATAATCCTGCACATGATGAGATTAGTACTTTAATAGTAAAACGTGCCTATATGTTAGTTAAAACTAACTATTATGACTGTTTCTTCTTTGATGAGTTAAATAGTATCAATAACACTTATTTTGCCGTTGATTTTAAAAATCAAGACTATTTCTTCCTAGATAGTAAGAAAATTCTTGTTTAATTTTCTAATTTAAGGTAATATATTGTTGTAAGGAGAGTGTTATTATGTTACACGATATATTGATGATTTTAATAGGTTTAGTAATAGGAGCGATTATTGGATTCTTTATTGCAAGATATGTTACTAAAAGATATATGAAAAAGAATCCACCTATTAATGAAGAAATGATTAAAGCTTTAATGATGCAGATGGGTAGAAAACCTAATCAAAAACAAATTAATCAAATGATGAAATCAATGCAAAAATATATGTAGTTTTTGC
>CALVVB010000040.1 GCA_944363735.1 uncultured Bacilli bacterium
TACTACATACCACCTTTTTATTATGTAGTAATTATATCAAATTTATTGCGAAAAAAATTTACTCTTTTTTACTGAAAAATATACTTTTATTTGACAAATTACGAAAATAGTGTATAATATTGGCATGAAAGGGGCTTGGTATCTATGGGTTTAATTATCAAAAACACTACTTTTGATGAAGTTGATGATGAAATTGAAAATGGAACAGAAGTTATAATAAAAGATACTGACGAAAAAGGAATAGTTGTAATGCGAATAGGTAATATCTATCAAGTTAAGGTTAATGATAAAGTTAAATCTTATACATATGATGAAATTATTCAAAAAAGTAAATAGGGGGTTAATATGGAAAAATTAGATTCTATTAGTATTGAAGATATAAGTATTAGTGATGTTTATATGCTTTCAAATACTAATTATAATAAATCAGAAAAAGCAGTTGACAAATGCATATCTATTTTAGAACGTATTAACTCTAAGAATAGTAAAGTATTAAGGGGTTTAGAAATACCTAGCGCTTATTTTTATGCATTGAAGTCAATATATAATTATTTTTTAGAAGAGAAAGAAAAAACAAAACAAATAAGTAGGTTATTTGGAATACCCAAAAAAGAAATTACAGGCGATTTAACTACTTTATTAAATTCTAAAGGTAGTATTAAAGCCTTTGTAAATGATTTTCAATATGACATAACAACTACTAGAAAAGCAATACAGAATATTGAAATTTTTTGGGGGAATCTTTATTTAGAAAAACTTCATGATTTTTCTAAATTAGCATCTTTAAAACTTGTAATAGGTGACGTATATACAACAGAAGGAAAAGAAGTAAAGTGGTTGTCTAATATTAATGCTATTACAGGTGATTTTTATACAGAAGATGATATATTTGCAAAACAAGCAAGAGACATTCTTAATGTTAGGGGCAGTATTTATAACACAAGGAATGGAGAGGTAGTAAAGAGGTATAAAATATAAGAATAGAGAGGTTGCATTATGGATAAACAAAACATTTATATAGTCAATAGCTTTACTAATACTGTACCAGGTAAAATTATAAAATGGAGAGCAGCATTAAAATTTTGGAATAGATATGAAGGAGATACATACTCACACACATCATTATCAAGAGATATAAAACTAGGTAATATGATGAGCCTTGCCCGAAGAGAGATTAACAGTCCTTTAAATTGTGGTTTTATTAAAGAAGATATTAGAAAAGATGTTTTTGCACTTGATAAAGAACAAAGTAAAATTGTAGTTATGGAATTACCTGTAACTTTAGATCAATATAACAAAGTATCTAGCCGTATGAATTATTATTGGAACCATAAAGATGAATATTCTTATAATTTTTTAGGAATCCTTACTATGTTAGCGGTTGGAAAAGGAGTAGCACCTAAAAATAACTTTTTCTGTTCACAATGGGTTGCCACAGTCTTACAGGAAAGTAATATAGATATCTTTGAGGGTAAAAAAACTGTTTCTATTAGGCCTTTTGATTTTTATATAGCTTTAAAAGATCATATAATTTATGAAGGGCCAGTAGTTGAATATCCATACTATAATAATTTGGAATATCAAGACTATGTAGAAGATGAAGAAAGTCAGTTATTAATAAAAAAGATATGAGCTTGTAGTCTAAAAAAGGGGGAATATGACTATGCCAGGACCAAAAACACATGATGTATTTTATAAGAATTTAAAAAAACAATTAAATAAGAAGACATTGGAAGCTTTTCCTAATTATGATAAATATAATATCTTTGTACAAGGTCATGATTTTTTAATCTATTATGATTTTTATAATAGTAAAGTGCGTGATGCAAATATTGATTTATCTGTTGAGTTACAAGAACATAAATTTCAAGAGTATGTTTACAATTACTTACAAAATGCTAAAGAAAAAGGAACTCTAGAGTTAGAAGATGTAAGATTATTTATAGGACCAGGTTATGTAATGCACCATTTACTTGATGCTTATACACATCCTTTAATAATCTATTATTCAGGCGATCACAAAAGAGATCCGGAAACTAAAGTATGGAATCATGGAATTGTAGAAAACTTATTAGATATTTATATGATGGAGACTTTTGAAGGAAAAGACGCTAAAAGTTATAGAGTTTATAAAGATTTTAAAATAGATGATGCTTTAATTAGTGATGAACTTATTAAAACTATCGATTATAGTCTAGAAGAGACATATGAAATAGCAGGAGGAGGACCCATATTTAAAAAAGCTTTTAAACAATTAGAATTTTATATGAGATTACTGAAATATGATGGTTTGGGTTTAAAAACACAATTTTTTGATAAAGTATTAGGACCTTCTGCCAAATGCTCTAAAGCATTTTCTTATCATAGGGACTATGATGAGGTTTTACCTTATTTAAATCTTAATCATGAAGAGTGGTTAAATCCAGCTGATGCTAGTGTTGTATCAAGAGAATCATTTGTTGATTTATACTTTAAAGCTTTAGAAGATGGTGCATATATAGTAGATGAACTTGAAAAGATATGTCAAAGTGGAATTATTAGAAAAGATGATATTTATTCTCTAATTCCCAATGTTAGTTCAGTTCATGGTTTAGAATGCGAAAGAGATGTTAAAATTCTTAATAAGAAACAATGGTAGGAATATACTTATAAGTAAACTATTTCACATTTTACTTTTACTTAACAAATTTACATGTTATAATTATAAATAATAGTAGAGGTGATTTAATGTGAGTAGTTTATTTTTTCAAATTTCAAGCCTTTTTTACATGGGATTAATTGCTTTCATTTATTTTAAGAAACAAAAATATGATACTATTGAAAATAGAATATATACAGTGTTAATAGGAATAACATTTGTTACATTAATTGTAGATATGGCTAGTGTTAGTGTTGGTCTTGTTAATCCTGAAAGTGTATTAGCTAATCCATTATGTAAATTCTATTTAATTTGTATCATTGACTGGGTTATAACTTTTACTTACTATATATTTATTATTTCCTCAAGAAAAAATCCAGGACATATTAAAATAACCGAAAATAAAAATTTACCTTATTTTAAACAATTAATGTGGATTTTTATAATAATTCTTTTGATAGTGTCTTTATTAATCTATATATTACCATTATATATATTTAGCGATCATAAAAAGATGTATACCTATGGTCCTAGTGCAGTTTTTGGTTATTCAATCGCTGCTATTTGTATTTTTATATGGTTAGGGTGTTTATTTTCTAATATTAAGAAAATTAAAGATAAAAAATATCTTCCTGCCTTTTCTTTTATTGCTTTAGGAGGAATATCAGCTTTTATACAATCAACTTTTCCTGATATTTTACTCATTACATCTTCAGCAGTATTCATTACAGTGTTAACATACTTCACAATAGAAAATCCAGATGTAAAAATGATAGAGGAGCTAAATCTAGCTAGAATACAAGCAGAGAAAGCTAATAATGCCAAAACTGAATTTTTATCAAATATGTCTCATGAAATTAGAACTCCACTAAATGCCATTACTGGTTTTTCTCAAGCTTTAAAAGAAGAAACAGATTTACCTAATCGAATAAAAGAAGATGTTGATGATATATTAATGGCTAGTGAAAGTTTACTTGAAATAGTCAATGGAGTATTAGATATATCTAAAATAGAAGCGAATAAATTAGAAATAATTAATAATAATTATAATCCATATAAAATGTTCAATGATTTAACTACTTTAACTAAAGTTAGAATTGGAGAAAAACCAATAGAACTAATTGTTAAAATAGATGAAACCATTCCAAAAGTTCTCTATGGGGATCATACAAGAGTTAAGCAAGTAATACTAAATATCTTAACTAATGCTGCTAAATATACTAAAGAAGGGCAAATTATTTTCAAAGTTGATTCCTTAATTAAAGGCGAAATATGTCGTTTAATAGTATCAGTTGAAGATACAGGTATTGGTATAAAACGAGATAAAATTGATAAATTATTTGATAAGTTTAAACGTCTTGATGAAGATCATGATACAACAATAGAAGGTACTGGACTTGGTCTTGCTATTACTAAAAAATTAGTTCAACTTATGTATGGAGAGTTAGTTGTCCAAAGTATATATGGAAAAGGTAGTAAGTTTACAGTATCAATTGATCAAAAAATCGCTCCATCTGATGTTAAACTAGAAGATACAATGGAAGTATCTAGAGAAGATCTTGCAAAAGATGAAGATATTATTGGTAAAAAAGTTCTTGTTGTTGATGATAATAAACTAAATATTAAAGTAGCGACAAGACTGTTAGAAGAGTATGGAATAACAGTAGAATCTTGTTTAAGTGGAGCTGAATGTTTAGAAAAAGTAAAATCTATAAAGTATGATCTAATTTTTATGGATGATATGATGCCTAAAATGAGTGGAACAAAAACATTCCATAAATTAAAAGAAGACCCTAACTTTAATATTCCTGTCGTAGTTCTTACTGCCAATGCCATTGCTGGTATGGAAGAGAAGTATTTAGGTGAAGGATTTAACAGTTATTTATCAAAACCTATTGAACGTAAAGCTCTAGATAATGTTATAAATAAGTACTTGAATAATCAGTAATTTATGATATACTCATAATATGGAGGGTATTATTATGAGAGATGTAAATTTACTTGTTAATAATGGTGTAAATGTTAAAAAAAGTTTAGAGTTGTTTGGAGACATGTCGACTTATGATGATACATTGGGCGATTTCCTTCAAGATATTAATGAAAAAGAGACTAAAATTAAACAAACAAAAGAAACTGGTGATATGGCTAACTATGCCATTTTAGTTCATGGTCTAAAAAGTGATGCAAAATATTTTGGCTTTGATGCTTTAGCTACGTTCGCATATAATCATGAGATGGCCAGTAAAGAAAATAATATGTACTATGTAATTGAACATTTTGATGAATTAATAACAGAGCTCGATCGAATTGTCCACCTAGTTAAGCAGTATTTAGGATTAGAAGAAGTTGGTACTGCTACTACTTTTGTGGTTCAAAAAAAAGATCGGGCTCTTATTGTAGTTGATGATTCAGCAGTTATTAAGAACTTTGTTAGTAAAATTTTTAATAACCAATTTGAAGTACTTATGGCAAGTGATGGTACTGAAGCTTTACAGATGATTTCTAATAACAAAGAGATAAAAATAGTTGGAATGTTATTAGATCTTAATATGCCTAATTTTAATGGCTTTCAAGTGCTAGAGTATTTTAGAAATAATAACTTATTTGATTTGATTCCTGTTTCAATAATTACAGGTGTTGGCGATGACGAGTTAGTTGCTAAAGCTTTTAATTATCCGATAGTAGATGTTTTAAGAAAACCATTTAATGAAAGAGATATAAAAGAAGTAGTAGAAAAAACAGTACAGTATGCTCATTAATTTGAGTATACTTTTTAATGATTTAAGAGAAATAAGTATATCAAGAAATGAAATGTTTTATCTAAGCTACCTAGAGTATTGTAATAATTAAAATTGAATAGCAAAATAGGTAAATACAATATATAAAAACTACTAAATATATAGAGGTATCGACTATTGATGAAATACTTATTGTAGTAGAATGCTTACTTGATTTAATTGCTGAATTTATATTAGATAGAGCTTTCGATAAAAAGAAAACTTTAAAAAAAGAGATTACCATATATAATATTTTACGTTTTAATATTAAGTTTAATTATCATATGCTTATTGATAGGTGCTATCTATTTTGGCAAAGATAATAATCTAATAGGTATTATTTTCTTAGTAGTTGCTCTTATTTTTATTGTTGGATTAGTTTATCCATGTATAAAATATAAATAATTTTTAATATAATAAAACCCTTGCTAGGCAAGGGTAATATTCATAATGGTGTCCACGACGTGATTCGAACACGTGACCGATCGCTTAGAAGGCGATTGCTCTATCCAGCTGAGCTACGCGGACAAATAAGACATTAATAATATATAACAAACTATTACCTTTTTCAAGTGTTTTTTTAAAATTTACACTATATTTTGTAAAAAAATTTCTTTTCATTGACTAAAATTGTATAAAAGCTTTACAATAATTAAAAAGAGGTGTTTTTATGTATCAAAAATATTATCGTAAATATATGATCAAAAGTGTTATTATAATAATCCTTTTACTTGCTTTTGCCCTAGTTTGACAGTTTTAATATAAAAATCTTTGCAAGCCTAGATAAAATCTAGTTTTTTTATATTTTTATACTTGC
>CALVVB010000041.1 GCA_944363735.1 uncultured Bacilli bacterium
TAGAAAGAAGGTTTTGTATGTTAATAATAGGATCTCATGTAGGATATAAAAAAGATAGTGGTCTAGTAGGTAGTGTTAAGGAAGCCTTGAGTTATAGGGCTAATACATTTATGTTTTATACTGGCGCTCCTCAAAATACTGTTAGAAGTAGTATAGATTTAGAAAATGTCAAAGAAGCTTATAAACTTATGGAAGAAAATAATATTAATAAAGATAATGTAGTAGTTCATGCTCCTTATATCATAAATCTTGCTAATGGGGATGAAAGTAAGTTTAATTTTTCATGTAATTTCTTGAGTGAGGAATTAAAACGAGTTAATACATTTGGAATGAAATATCTTGTCTTACACCCAGGTTCACATGTAGGATTAGGTATAGATGTAGGTATTTCTAACATCATTAAAGCTCTTAATCTTGTTCTAACAAATGATGATAGTAATGTCATGATACTACTAGAAACAATGGCAGGAAAGGGCAGTGAAATTGGGAGAACTTTTGAAGAGTTAAAAAGAATTATTGATGGAGTTATTAGAAAAGAAAGAATAGGTGTTTGCATAGATACCTGTCATTTAAATGATGCAGGTTATGACTTAAATAATTTTGATGATGTGCTTAATCATTTTGATAAAGTTATTGGTATAGATAAAATTAAATGTATCCATATAAATGATAGCAAAAATTCTTTAGACTCTCATAAAGATAGACATGAAAATATAGGAAAAGGTACAATAGGATTAGATACTTTAATGAAAGTTATTAATAACCCTAAATTAAAAGATGTTCCTAAAATATTAGAAACACCATATATAGATGGAGTTGCTCCTTATAAAGAAGAAATAGAACTAATAAGAAAAGAATCTAACAGCTAGATTCTTTTTAACTTACAACAACAGTACCCATACTAACATTAAAACTAGGATCAGTAGAATTACTAGAAAAATAGAATTCATAGGTTCCAGAAGGTAGATATAGACCACTAATTGTTCCGGATGGCCAAGCATTACCAGAACCACTCCATGTTGTATATACATCTTTTAATGTTGCAGTATAATAATAACTACCATTTTTATAGATATTTAAATTAACGTAGTAACCAGTACTTAACCAAGTATAAGGTCCTATTCCAAAATACCAACTGACAGATCCATAATCATTAGACCAAGAAATATCTAATTTTCCAATAACATTACCACAAACATAACCAGCGCATGCTGCATAACCATCATTTCCTCTTGGTTTATATATAGCGACCCAATTACTTGCATTACCACCTATTGAGGCAGTTTTTCTATTAATACATATATTGGTAGAAGCAAAACTACTACAATTACCAACTTTATCACATGCTCTAAAGTATGCTGGTTGATTTCTTACCGCTGAAAATGGCGTCGTTGTAAATGTATTAGAACTAGAATTAGCATAATCAATCATACTGTTAGTGCTATATCCATATTGCCACTTTGCTATTCCTGATTCCTCTTCTTTAGCACTTAATTTAAGGGAAATAGTAGCAGGTTGATTTACACAACCAGGATTACCAGTTATAGATAAATTAGATGGTGGAGTCTTATCTATATAGACATTTACAGGACAACTAGTAGTATTATTATTACCATCTTTGATTTCTATATAGCCAACTTTTGTAGTAGAATTGAATGTTTTTGTTACACTTTCACATCCATTCCTATCATCGCTACAATTAATAGTAATGGTTCTATCATTTTTAGTCCATTCTGTACTCTCACCAATTACTTCTCCACAAGTAGGTGGTACTTTGTCATCTGTATCTATAATAGAACAAGTTTTATTTTCTAATTCTTTATGTTCATATACAATTTCATTATTGCTAGTATTAATGCAAGTCATATCATAATTATAATTGCTAGATTTCTCACTTTTTGTGTATCTGATAGTGGCATTACTACAGTCGATATTTTCATCGCTAAAAGGTTTAATTAAATCCGAGTTTAAAAGTTCTTGATAAGTTATATCGACACAACCAACCCAATTTTTTGCACCAATAGAATTAATGTCTTCTCCTTCACGATCAATGAATATTTTAGCAGCTTCTACTAAACTATCAGCATAATATTCATAAGGTTTATTTTTATTATTATTTTGTAAGGCTGTAATAGCAGGAACTACTAAAAGAAGAATTAAAGCTAGAATTACAATAGTTACAAGTAATTCAATTAAAGTAAATCCTTTTTTATTCATAATCCTATCACTCCTATGATAGAATTATATCATATTTTTATCTATTAAAGATAAGTATTCTTTAAATTTAGAACAGTTCTTGACACTTCGTTATATATATCATCTCTAATATTACCTTTTAGATTAAGTAAAATGCTATTGTCTTTTAATAAAATATTGTAATTTTCTTTTAAAAAATTACATATGATAATCGCTTCATCTTCTGTTGGATAAATATTTTTACTTTCTAAGTATCCCATTACTAAATGGGGATTTAATATTCTGATGTTATTTTTAATTATTCTTTCTATCATATTTTTCTCCTTTATTTAATTTATATGTAGTAAATTTTAATTTATGAACTAAACTAATAATCTAGGTGAACTTTAGTCTTGAATAGTTTATAAAAAAATAAATACTATACATGTGTAAAATTGCATGTTAATATATACATATAGAAAGCAGAACAAACATACTATTCTTATAAAATATGGTGTGATAGTAATGGAAAAATATATAGATATTGTATTTATCTAACTTAATAATAAAAATAAGTGAAAATCTTGGTCATTGGCACTTATTTATAATTATTATAATAACTTTCATTGCCGAGATTAAAAGAAAAATACCTTATCTTTATAAATTACTTAAAAACTTAAATAATACTTATAATTAGCTCTATAAAATGTAGTTTTCCTAAGTTTAATAGTAAGTATTATGGCATATATTTGTAAGATAACTTGAGTATAAATCAAGATAGTATGGGAAAACTATAATAAAAGTAGGTAAAACACAGCCATAACATAGTAAAGACATTTATAGCTTTCCAAATAAGAATTAATCAGAATTTTCTTCTTAGTAATATCAGCCTATGAATGTTTAAAAACTTTAAGTGATAAATTAGTATAGAAAGAAGGTGTTGTAGTTTGAAAATAAAACAAAAAGTTAATAAAAAGAATATTAACAGAAAAGAAAGAAAATACACTGTTAGTAATTTAACTTATAGAAAAAGATTTGTTTTTCTTGGTGTTATTTTAGTAGTTTTATTTGCAGTAATCTCTTTTCGTCTATATGGTGTTATGTTAAGACAACAAGCATATTATGAAGAAGAACTTACAACCCTTGCGACACAAACTGTAGAAGGACCTAGTTCTCCTAGAGGAAGAATATTAGATCGTAACGGAAAAGTAATAGTAGATAATAAGGCAGTTAAGACTATCTACTACAATAAAGATAAAAGTAGAGGAACAAAAGAGGAGATTGAACTTGCCTATCTTGTTTCTAAACATCTTAATTTAAATTATAATAAAGTTACTGATAGAAATAAAAGGGAATTTTTTGTCGCTAAAAATAATAGCGATATGAATGATAGAATTACTAATGAAGAGTGGAATAAATATAAACAAAGAAAATTAAGTTCTGATGATATATATGAACTTAAAATAGAACGAGTAACTAATGAAGAGTTAAATTCTTTTACTGAAGATGAAATACGTGCAAGTTATTTATATTATTTAATGAATAAGGGATATTCTTATGATGATAAAATTATTAAAAATGTAGATGTTACGGATGAAGAATATGCTTATATAGCGGAGAATAATGAAGAGTTACCAGGATTTAACACAAAACTAGATTGGGAAAGAGTTTATAACTATGGAGATACTTTTAGAACTATTTTAGGTAATATAGGAAATATTCCTAGTGAAAAGAAAGATGCTTATCTTGCTAAGGGATATTCTTTAAATGATGTAGTTGGTACTAGTTATTTAGAAGAACAATATGAAGAATATTTAAAAGGAACGAAAGCTATATATAAGACAATTAATTCACATGAATTGGAACTTGTTAATGAAGGTAAAAGAGGTAATGATATAGTTCTTACTATTGATATAGAATTACAACAACAGTTAGAAGCTATTTTAAATGAAGAGATATTAGCAACTAAAGGTCAACCTAATACAGAGTATTATGATAGAAGTTATGCAGTGATACAAGATCCTAATACTGGTGAAATACTTGCTATGGCAGGAAGACAGGTAATAGGTGATAAAAATAGTGGCTATAAAACAGTAGATTGTACTACTGGTATTATGACTGATCCTATGACTAGTGGTTCTGTTGTTAAAGGTGCTAGTATGTTAGTAGGATATAATACTGGTGCTATTACTCCAGGGGAGTATCAAGTAGATGAATGTGTTAAAATAGCAGGAACACCACAGAAATGTTCTTGGAAAACTTTAGGTAGAATTAATGATATAGATGCCCTAGCTTTATCAAGTAATGTTTATCAGTTTAAAACGGCGATGAAAGTAGCGGGGGCTACATATCAGTATAATAAACCCTTAGTTATTAATGAAGAAGCATTTGATATATATAGAAATACTTTTAAAGAGTTTGGTCTTGGTGTTGAAACAGAAATAGATCTACCAGTAGAATCATTAGGCTACACTAGTAGTAATAAAGCTCCAGGTCTTTTATTAGATTTTGTAATGGGACAATATGATACTTATACAGCGATACAGTTATCACAATATATTTCAACATTCGCAAATGGTGGTAGTAGATTACAACCGCATTTATTAAAAGAAGTTCATGCTTCAACTGATGGAGAAGATTTAGGAGAACTTATATATACTTTTGATGTAAATGTTTTAAATACTGTTAATACGAAATCTGAATATTTAAATAGAGTTAAAGAAGGTTTTTATGCAGTTACTCATAAAAGTTATGGCCTTGGACGAGAATATATAGATGATTCTCATAATCCTTCTGGTAAAACAGGAACTAGTCAAAGTGCTAAAGATACTGATGGAGATAGGATTAATGATACTGATACAGTTTCTACTGCATTCGTTGGTTATGCTCCGTCAAGTAGTCCTAAAATGTCTATAACAGTAACAAGTCCTAATTCAACTTGGGAAAACTCAAGAAATAGTTATTCAACTTTAGTTACTAGAAGAATTAGTAGAAGAGCAAGTGATGCATTTTTTGCTCTATATCCTTAGAATAATTTTCTCTTTTAATAATAAAATTAAATAGAGGTGGTTCTTATTAAAAAGGTTATAGAAGTGATATTTGCTATATTACTTGTTCTTTTTTCTTTTTATTATACTGAAAAAGCGATTGTGTTATTAGAATCCAACGATCCTATTATGAAAGAAATAAAAGATAAAGGAAAGAGCAGGGAAGAAGAAGCGATTAATGCTAAAGTAGAAGGAAATTATTTAATTCCTGGATATAATGGACTTGTTATAGATTTAGATGATAGTTTTACTAAAATGAAAGGTTATGGTAGTTATAATGAGGCACTATTAGTATTTGAAGAAGTGAAACCTTCTATATCTATAGATGATTATTATGATAAATATATAAGTAGTGGTAATGGAATAAGCACTAACATTGCGTTAGTTTTTACAATAGATAATAACAGTTATATTGATAATTTATTAAATATTTTAAAAGAAATGAATATTGTAGGAACATTTTTTATAGATGGTAAATTTACAGATAATAATACATCGTTTGTAGTAGATGCTGTAGTTAATGGTAATGAAGTAGAGGTGCTTAATTATGATAATAGTTATGATGAACTTCTTTTTAAAGCATCTATTGATAAAATAAAAACACTTACAAGTACAAGTCCCAAATACTGTTATGCAACTTATGATAATGAAGAAGTATTAAATTTATGTAGTAAATTATCTATGCATACAATAATACCGACTTTAAAATTAGATAATAATATTTATAGTAATCTTAAGGGTAATCTTAGAAGTGGCAGTATTATTAGTATTAAATTAACAGAAGAAAATGTATCTAAGTTAAAAGTGGTAATTAATTATATTAAACAACGGGGCTTTAATTTAGTAACATTAGATACTTTATTAAATGAAGCGAGAAGTGAAAAGTAAGTTTTTTAACTAATTTAATATG
>CALVVB010000042.1 GCA_944363735.1 uncultured Bacilli bacterium
AAATAATAAAAGCAAGAGACTTTAAAAGTCTTAATATAAAAGTTTTGATTTTCACTTTTATCAAGTCTCCTTTCATAAGTTGGAAGGAGACGACACTCATATTGAAATGTTCCTTATAAATATAGTATCAAATTAATTTCTGTATAGCAAGAGAAAAATGTAATAAATTAGTTACGAATTTTCGTAATATTAAATGTATTAAGGTAGTGATATTTATGATTCTTTTTGTAAGTGGTAGATGTGATATAGTAGCTTTCTATACTCTTTGGTTTATGAATAGATTAAAAGAAGGATATGTTGATGTTAGAAATCCTTTTTATAAGAAGCAGGTTAGTAGAATATATTTTAATGATGTAGATTTAATTTACTTTTGTACTAAGAATCCTATACCTATTGTTCCTTACTTAAAAGAGATAAATAAGCCTATACTATTTAATGTTACGATTACTCCTTATAAAAGAGATATTGAACCTAATGTATTTAATAAAGATAAGATAATTGAAAGTGTTATAGAAATATCTAAGATTATTGGTTCTGATAATATTTATGTTAGATATGATCCTATATTTTTAAGTGATAAGTATAATTTAGATTATCATATTAAAGCATTTGATAGACTGTGTAGTTTACTTAATGGTTATGTTAAACATATTATAGTATCTTTTATAGATGATTATAAAAATGTAAGAAAGAATATGGGAGTCTTAAGAGTTAAACCTTTTGACTTTGAAGATTATAAAACAATAGGAACATCTTTTAGTTCTATTGCAGATAAATATAATATGACAGTACAAACTTGTTTTGAAAAGATTAATTTAGTAGAATATGGTTTTATTAAAGGTGATTGTTTAGGAGTAGAACTTGCTAAAAGATTAAGTGGTAAAGATAGGTTTAAAAAGAGTAAGGTTAGAAAAGGTGGACTATGTAATTGTGTAGAAATGGTTGATATTGGGTATTATAATTCTTGTAAACATTTTTGTAAGTATTGTTATGCTAATTATAGTGAGAGTGAAGTTGTTAGTAATACTATGAAACATAATGTAAATTCATCTTTGCTTATTGGAGAATTAGAAAAAGATGATATAATAAAGGTGAGAAAAAGTTAAAATATTTATAGTCTGGAGTGATGTATTTGGATAAAAAGAAAATCATTATAGTACCTGTTATTCTGGTGGTTGTTATTCTTGCTATTTCATTAATAATTTATTTTAATACAAGAATAGTTGTAGATAATAGTGCGTTTACATTAAAAGATGATTTAACTGTTAATGTTTATAGTGATGTTAAAGTAAAAGACTTTATTAAAGATATAGATGGTGAAGTAATTGATAATAATAAAATTAATACTATTGAATTGGGTACAGTAGATGTAGAGTTTATTTATTTGAATAGTGATGGAAAGAAGAGAAAAGGTACTTTTGAAGTTTTGGTAAAAGACTTAGAAGAGCCTTTAATATGGTTATCTAATAGTTATAGTGTTAGAGTAGGAGAAGAAGTTAATTTAGAAGATGAGATACTCTGTGCTGATAATTATGATAGTAATCCTAGTTGTAAGATTACAGGTGATTATGATTTGAATACAGCAGGAAATTATTCATTAGTTTATGAGGCAGAAGATAGTAGTGGAAATAAAGAAAGTGTTGATTTTACTTTGCGTGTATATGAGCCAAGAGAGATAACTGGTGGAGGAAGTAGTAATGAAGTTACTAGTACTGATTTCAATGCTATATTAGAAGAACATAAAAATGATGATACTTTAGTTGGTATTGATGTTTCTAAGTGGCAAGGAGCGATAGATTTTTCTAAAATTAAAAAAGCAGGAGCAGAGTTTGTTATTATTAGAGTAGGTCATCAAAATGGTATAGGGGGAGAATATGTTCTTGATCCTTACTTTAAAAGAAATATTAAAGAAGCTATAGATAATGATTTAGAAGTGGGAATATATTTTTATTCCTATGCTGATAGTAAGAAGGAAGCTCAAAAACAGGCAGAATGGGTCATTAAACAGATTAAAGACTATGACATTACTTTACCTGTAGCATTTGATTTTGAGTCATTTACTTCTTTTAATAGCATGAATCTTAGCCTATATCAGCTGAATGAAGTAGCAGAAGCTTATTTTTCTGCTTTAGAAGATAAAGGTTATGATACTATGCTTTATGGTAGTAAGAATTATTTAAATGCTGTTTGGAAATATAATACTAATAAAGTCTGGCTTGCTCATTATACAGATAAAACTGATTATGATAAAGATTATATAATGTGGCAATTATGTCAAGATGGGGTTATTGATGGTATTAATGGATTTGTTGATATAGATATTTTATATAAATGATTTTAGTAATTTGTGTTATACTAAAATAGGAAAGGATGATTATGTTGAAAGAGAATATTTGGAAGAAGTATGATGCAGTAGAAGTTTCTAAAGTGTTTGAGATGGGTGAAGATTATAAAGAGTTTTTATCTCTATCAAAGACAGAAAGAGAAGCGAATAAAGAGATTATTAGACGTGCTGAAGAGAAAGGTTTCCACAGTATTGTGGATTATATAAAAGAAGAAAGGTCATTAAAACCTGGAGACAAAATCTATGCTGATAATAGAGGGAAAGCAGTTGCTTTATTTATAATTGGTAACGATTCTATTACTAATGGTATGAATATATTAGGGGCTCATATTGATTCACCTAGACTTGATTTAAAAGCTAATCCTTTATATGAAGATACTGACTTTGCTTATTTTGATACTCATTATTATGGTGGCATTAAGAAATATCAATGGACTACTATTCCTTTGGCACTTCATGGTGTTATTGTTAAGAAAGATGGTACTAAAATAGATGTTAATATAGGGGAAAATGAAGATGATCCTGTATTTTGTATAACGGATTTACTTCCTCATTTAGCAAGTGAACAGATGAAGAAGAATGCTAGTAATTTAATAGAGGGCGAAGCATTAGATGTTTTGATTGGTAATATGCCTTTAAAAGGTGAAGATAAAGAGAGTGTTAAAGCTAATGTGCTTTCTATATTAAAAGAGAAATATGATGTATGTGAAGATGACTTTTTATCTAGTGAAATAGAAGTAGTTCCAGCAGGTAAGGCTCGTGATATGGGTCTTGATAAGAGCATGATTTTATCTTATGGACAAGATGATAGAAGTTGTGCATACTCATCATTGATGGCATTTTTAGATGCAGATGTAACTGATAAAACCCTATGTTGTATTTTAGTGGATAAAGAGGAGATTGGTAGTGTTGGTTCTACTGGTATGGGATCTCGATTCTATGAAAATACTATAGCAGAGATTTGTCATTTACTTGGAGAAGATAGTTTTGTTGCAGTTAGAAGAGTTTTTTCTAACTCTAAAATGTTATCTAGTGATGTTAATGCAGCATATGATCCATTTTATGCTAGTGTTATGGAAAAACGTAATTCATCATATTTATCTCGTGGTTTAGTGTTCTGTAAATATACAGGTTCTCGTGGTAAGAGTGGTAGTAATGATGCTGATGCTGAATTTATTGCAGAGTTAAGAAATATTTTGGATAGTGATAATGTAAGTTATCAAATATCTGAACTTGGCAAAGTAGATGCTGGTGGGGGAGGCACTATTGCTTATATCCTTGCTAATTATGATGTAAAAGTAATAGATGCAGGAGTTGCTGTTTTAAATATGCATGCTCCTTATGAAGTTACTAGTAAAGTAGATATTTATGAAGCATATCGCGGATATTTATCTTTTCTAAATAAAGCATAGAAGATCAAGAATTGATTTTCTTTTTTTTATTTATTATGCTATAATTACTTTATATGTTATGATAAGGAGTTGATTTATATATGCAAACTGTAATATTAATTATAGTATTAAGTATTATTTTTCCATTTATTTTTAAAAGTACAGATACTTTATATGCAGAAAATAATGATAATGAGATTGTTTTTGCCTTTAATAATAGATTAAAAATGACTATTTTGTTATGTACTATTCTTTGTATGATTTTATCACTAGTTACTCTAATTATTGGTTATACTGTTGATAAAGAGGGAATTGCTATTTCTATAGTTATAGCTATTTTAACGTTATTAATTATGTTATTTTATTTACTATTAAGAAATAAAAAGATAATTTATAAAGATAAAGTTTTACATGTTTATAATATATTAGGAAAAGAGAAAAAATTTAACATAGAAGATGTAACTAACGCTATTGAAAATTCAAGTGATGGGATAAAACTTTACTTTAAAGATAATAAAAAAATAAAAGTTGATGTTCAAATGACTAATTACACAAAAATTAAAGATATATTAGATGATAATGGTATTGCTTATAAAGATAATCATGGCAATAATTCACCGAAAGGATGGTAATGAAGATGGGAAAACTTTATTTATATTATAAAAATCATCATGATTCAGAATTTGGTGATATATTAAAAGTTAAAATTAATGAAGAGATGACAACAGAAGTTTTAAAAAACGAGATATATGAACAAGAACTTAATGATGGAACTCATAATATAAAGATGTATTTTGAAGGATGGACAAAAGACCAATTAGTAGGATATCTTGATCAAGATATTGAAATAAATGGCAATACTTATTATATTTATGATGCTCCTGCTACTTTACTTGGTAAAGGTAAACTTGTTAAGCTTGATTATAACAGCCCAGAAGAATTTAAAGAATATGTTAATGGCACAAATAAAAAGCATAATATTTTAAGTACTATTTTCTTTGTAATAGCTTTAATAATTATAATTTTATATATAATATTATAATTATGTATTAGGTATTATAAGTAATGATAATATATTATATAAGATAATTTAAAATATAAAATAATTATATTATCAAGGAGGAAAATATTTATGCAAGACTTTAATTATAATATTTTACTTACATCAGATAATATTTATTATGTTGAATTAGATAAACGGCTTATAGATGATTATCTTATTATGGTAAATGATTTTGATGTTCAAAGCAAAATTTCTAAAAAAAGAAACGTATATACATTTGAGAGTGAATTAGAATGGATTAATAATAAGTTAAAAGAAAAAGCGGTTATTTTCTCTATGATTGATAAAAAGACAAAAGAATTTGTAGGTAATGTAGAATTTATGCATATTTTAGATGGAAAAGCAGAAATTGGAATTTCTATTACTCATAAATACCAAAATAAACACTATGGAACTGAAGCATTAAAAAATATGATTGATTATGGATTTAATCAACTTAATTTGGATGAAATATATCTAATTGTGTTTTCTAATAATTTTAGGGCAATACATTGCTATAAAAAATTAGGATTTAAAGAGTATAAAAGAAGTGATACTTTTATTACCATTGATGGAGAAGAAGTATGCGATATTTATATGAAAATATTAAAATAGTTATTGAGATGATGATATTATGTATAGTGTGTTATTTAGTAAAATTGAATTTGGTATGGATTTAGTAGTAGAACGGCTAAAAGAATTTGTTAAACCTGATTATAAAATAGCAATTTTTCCATGGGCTTTTCCTGTCGAGATAACAAGTGAAGAATTTGAGAAAGAGTATTTTCCTATAGATGGTAGAAGATATAATAAATACTATACTGAATTAAAAAAATAGGTATTAGTAAAGAAAATATTAGAGTATGTAACCCTTATAAAGATACTAGAAATGATCTTATTGAAATTATCCAAAATAGTGATATTTTACTTTTGCCAGGTGGAAATCCTGAAATGTTTTTTAAAAAAGTTTTACATGATACGGAATTAATATATTATATTAAACATTTTAAAGGAATAATTATTGGTGAGAGTGCAGGGTGTGAGTTGCAATTAAAAAGATATTTTATTACTGCTAAAAATAATTATTATAAGTACTTTGCATTTTATGATGGATTTGGAGTGTTAGATGATCCTTTTTATATGGATGTCCATTCAATAAGTAATAAGAGATATTTAGCAAAATTACAAGAAGTTGCTGATGATAAAAATAAAAGTGTATATGCTATTTTTGATGATGGCGCACTGATTTATGATAGAGAATTTAGTAAATTAGAAATATTTGGGAATGTTTTAACTTTT
>CALVVB010000043.1 GCA_944363735.1 uncultured Bacilli bacterium
AAGTGTACTATATAAAATATATGTTCGTCAATACATAAATTCGATTTTTATTTAAAAAACGCACTTTCCTTATAGATTAAAAAACTTCCCATAAAAATTATGGGAAGTTATTATTATCCGATTGATTTTAGATATTTTTCATACTGCTCATCTAAATATTTTGAATATGATTCATATACATCAGTTTCATAAGTATCATAATTAAATACTTTAGTTGGACTATTGAACTTTTGCCTACCCATATAAATTAATCCAACTACAGAACAACCAGTTCTCTCATTATACATAAAATTAAACTTGAAAACATAATCATCATAAACATATAAATAACTAAAAGATGTTGAACCACTAGAAGTATCTGAAGCATCTAATTTTTCTACTCTACCCTCGACATAAGTAGGCGCTCCTAAATGATCAATAATATCATCAATAGTTAATTTTGAATAATCAACATTTTCCATATAAGGAACTATAACATTATCTTTATCTTGATAAATTGAATTCTGAGAAAAATAAACTTCGCTAGTATCATCATAAATTGAATTTATTCCTTGATAATTAAGAAGATCAACTGACACATTATAATTGTATGTAGGATATACTTTATTATTAGCATAAAGTAGTCCATAAACATGATAGTATTTTTCTTCTGAATCATACTTCATTGTTGTCTCTTCTGTAGCATTACCATCTTCAGACTTCATACTAACAAACATAAAACCAGCATCTTTAAGAGTTTTACCTGTTAGTTTTGTATTCATAACAGTACCAAACACTGAAATTTTTCCATCAAACTTAGTTTTATCAAAAGTATCTGTATTAATATTCCAATAATAATCTATATTTCTTTCGCTTCTTGGAACATCTGAAGTATAAGTTGAATAATCAGCTTTAGAATTTGATTCATTATTTATATTATTAGACGAATTTCCTGATAAATTATTATCTGTTTTGTCTCCTAAAAAATATCTTACTCCAAAAACTCCTCCAATAACTACAACTAACACAGCGATAACACCAACAATTATCTTTGTAACACCTCTTTTTGATGAAGAAGTATCAGATTTTTGATGAGACTGACCTTTATTTATATCATTAACAGTACCACAATTTTTACAAAGACCTTCACTATCAATCTCATGAGATCCACAATTAATACATTTCATTATATTACCTCCTTTCATATTTTCGATTATAGCAAAGAAAAAGTAATTTTGCAACTAGTAACTTATTTATAAAGTTTCATCAGAATCACTAATATCTATTTCTGGAATAACACTATTATAACTAGATTCTATGGATTTCTGTTGATTATTGTTCAAAACATCTAAACTAGAATTACTTATATTAATAATTCCTTCAACTCCTTTATTAAATGTTGTTTTAGACTCTAATTCTCCATCTTGTTCTAGTATATTATGTATTGGTTGATTATTTTCTTTTATTATATCTTGCCTAGGTACTTCAATATTAAGTTCTGGTATACCAACATTAGAAGACTCTTGTGTCGGTACACTGATATTATTATCCACAGTTTTATTTATATTATTATTTATTGGTTGCACATTTTGATTATTTGATACTTGTCCATTACTATGTCCATCCCAAATTCTAACAACATCACAGTTACCACTCATTGGCATTGGATTAGGCATTTTTAATTTAACTATTAATGGAATCTTAAAAGCACTACCAAAACCAAGACATGTTCCTGATTGTAAACTCTTTTGTTTTTCTACAATTTCATCAGAAATATTAGGTACCATTTTCTTAATATAATCTACATCGGTAGGATGATTCATTTTAAATATTAAGAAATTTGAACATTGTGATATTACTGTATCTGATAGTTCTACTGGTCTTTGCGAAATCAAACCTAAAATAAGCCCATATTTCCGTCCTTCTTTAGCAATACGTTCAAATATATTATAACCAATTAAAAATCTATCTCTATCATTTTGAATATATCTATGAGCTTCTTCTACAAAAATATGAAAAGGTATACTACCTCTATCCTTTAAACTTTTAGTAAATTCAAATAGAAGTCTTGAATAAATTTTAGTAATTACTTTTGCAAAATCATCATCAACATCATCCAAATTAATATTTACTAACTGATATTTTCTACCATTACTAATCATTAAGTTAGATAAATAGTTTTCTAAAGAAATATAACTACCACTTTCCCATTTAAAATAATTAGAATTAGATGATGTTATTAGTGAATGAAGTCTAACTTTTAGAGTAACAGCATCACCATAAGTATTTTCATTTCTAAGCCATCCCTCACTAATTAAGGTAAAGTTTAGGGCTTTTTCTAAATCTTCTAGAGTATAATAACAATCTTTACGAGGTTCATAATTATCATATTCATCATTTATAAAGCTTGAAACATACTCTGTTAATAAAACACTTTCAGAAAATTGTCCATGAGAATCAATTAAAAAACATTCTCTAAATTTTCTAACATATCCTATTCCTTGAACAGGAGCCTCTAAATTAAACTGTTCTGTAGAACAACTGTTAAGGATTGAGAAAACATCATTTCTCTTATTAGGAGATGTTTGGTTAGTGTAAAGAATTGTCATAATTGCTTTAGCGATTAAGTGATTCTTATATTTATTTGCATCTACTTCTGTACTTGCAAAGATACGTGCTAGTTTTAACATTCTTTCTATGATTGGTAATTGAGAGTGATCTGTCGCTTGTAATAGTAATGTAAGATCATTTTCATTAAGTAAGAAAATTGGTAGACGTAATGGTTCTCCTTTACCTTCTGTTTCATTAGTAGTAATAAAACGATAGTTATAGTTAGGATTTATTCTATTTAAATCCTTAAAGGCATTATAATACTCTCCAGATGAATCAAATAATAATATGTTTGATTTGTATGGGAATAATCTTTGATCTTCAAACATGTTTTGCATGATTCTAGAAATACCACAACTTTTACCACTACCACTGTTACCAAATATGGCAAAGTGATTACTAAAGAAGTTATTAACATCTAAATAAACTGGAAAATCATTATAATATGGACTTACTCCAAAAGGCATAAATCCTGTTTTATCTTCTCCTACTACTAGAGGTATTTCTTCTTGTTTAATTACTCTTATTTTAGCATCTAATGATGGTTTTCTTAGTACTCCTCCTATTAATTTACCATTTACTATTTCTCCTAAAAATCTTGCTTTAACAACTCCATCTTCTAAGTCATCTACTTCTCCTAAAATAGTCTTATCATTATCTTCAAAAATTAAGTGTAAGTTCATTAAATTAATCGCTACTTCAGTATCTTCTTTTAATTTAATATTTGCACTGTGATCACTAATATAGATTATTTTATCAAACATATTACCATTCTCCTTTATTCTATAGATAAATTATAACGTCAAAAACAAAAAGTGACAAGAGTTATAAAGTAATTACTTCTTGTATTTTACGTTTTATCTCTTCATCACTTATTTCAGTTATAATACTCTCTAGCATTTCATTTTTTAAAGCTAATTTTAGGTTGGATTCATAGTTCTCTAATTTATTTATTGTTTCTTTTAGTTGTTTATGAATAGCATTTCTACTAATATTATAGATACTTGCTAATTCACTTAAAGATAGATTATTAAAGTAATATGCTTCAAAGTACTCTTTTTGTTTATCTGTTAAGAGATTTCCATAAATATCATAAAGCATGGTATAGTAAACTAATTCTTTCATTTTAAAATCCCAATAATTTTAATATAGCTAGAACTATTGAACCTAAACCTATTATTAGATAAATTATAGTTAGGTTTCTTCTTTTAAAGATTAGATGGTTGTTTAAGCCCATAACTAATAAAGTTATACCTAGAAATATTTCAAAGATATATAAAAGATCTGTCTTAAAGATAGTGATAAAACCAAAGATGATTAGACCAATTGTTAAAATAAACTGTAGTATTATTAATACTTTTAAATAGTTTCTACTTTTTTCTTGCTGTTTCTTTACCTTGGGATTTAGACTTGTTACACTTTTACTCATTTTCTTCCTCCATAAAGTCTTTAAATAGACTATAAATATATTTTTCAATATCAAATTCTTGTAGGTCTTTAGCAGTTTCACCTAGTCCAATGTATTTAACTGGAAGATTTACTTCTTCTTTAATTGCTAGAACGATTCCACCTTTAGCAGTACCATCTAGTTTAGTTAATATTATACCTGTAAGGTCTGTTATTTCTTTAAAAGCTTTGGCTTGGCTAATGCCATTTTGACCTGTTGTTGCATCTATTACTAGTAGGGTTTCATCAGGGGCTCTATCGATTATTTTTTTAATAACTCTATTTATTTTCTCAAGTTCCATCATTAAATTAGTTTTATTCTGAAGTCTTCCTGCTGTATCTATTAGAACTGTATCTATACTATTATCAATAGCATACTCTAATCCCTCATAAATAACACTAGCAGGATCTACTCCTTCATGTTTACCATAAAATTCTACATTAATTCTTTCAGCCCATTCTTTTAACTGATTAGTCGCTCCTGCTCTAAAGGTATCTCCTGCTATTAAAAGTACTTTTTTCCCTTTTTTCTTTTCCTTTAAAGCAAGTTTAGCGATAGTTGTAGTCTTACCTACTCCATTAACACCTACAAATAAGTAAACAGTAGGATTCGTTTCACTCACTTTTAAATTTGTAGACAACACCTCTCCACTAACATAAATAATAAATAGTTCATCCACTATAACTTCCTTTAAGTAATTAGGATCTACTATCTTCTCCTCTTTTACTCTTTTTCTTAATTTCTCCATAAAGTTCATAACAGTATTAACACCAATATCAGCCATGATTAATATTTCTTCTAGCTCTTCAAAATACTCTTCATTAACTTTACTATAACGTTTAGTTAAATCTAATAAACGAGATGAGAAGGTATTTCTACTTTTAGAAAGTCCTTTATCATAGACTTCTAAACTAATCTTTTCCTCTTTAGTTTCTTTTTCTTCTTTTTTTATAAATTTATCTTTTAATTTAGTAAATAAACCCATAATATCACCATCCAGTATTATTTTATCAAGTTTTAATCAGAAAGTAAATTGGATAGTATAGAGTTATAACCTGTTTCTTTCTCAACTATTACTCTATTTTTCTCATTAATAGTAACTATTTTTGTAGGTTCATCTATTAAATAAGTCATCTTTACTCCAAAAAAGTCGGCAATCATTTTAATATTACTCAACTTCTCTCCATTTCCTCTTACTAAATCCAATAGTGTTGTATAAGGAATATTAGTTTCTTTAGATAATTGAAAATAGCTTGGAATTTCGTTTTGTCTCATAAGCTCATTTAATATTTGTATATTCATAAATACCTCCAGTTAATCATATTATAAATGTTATTTTTATAAAAACAAGATATTTTATTAAGTTTACGAAAACTCGTAAATTGATTAGTAGCGAATCCTAAATAGTTACATATAATACTTTGAACTGAAAGGAGGATTTTAGTTTGAAAAAAACAATTGTTTATATCGTTGTTATTTTAGTTATTTTTGCTTTGGCTTGTGCTGTGTTATTTAACTTTAATAAGAAGGATAGTAAAGATGGTGAGGATTTAGAGACTGTAAGACTTGCTGAGGTTGCTCATTCTATTTTCTATGCACCTATGTATGTAGCGATTGAAGAAGGTTATTTTGAAGAAGTAGGAATTGATATTGAACTTAGTCTTGCAAACGGTGCTGATAAAGTAAGTGCTGCTGTTCTATCTGGGGATGCTGATATTGGTTTTGCAGGAAGTGAAGCGACTATTTATGTGTACAATGGTGGTGAGAAAGATTATCTTAAGACTTTCGCTAGATTAACGCAAAAAGATGGTTCATTTATTGTAGCAAGAGAAGATATTAAAGATTTTACTCTTGAAGATTTAGTTGGTAAGACTATAATTGGTGGTAGAGCTGGA
>CALVVB010000044.1 GCA_944363735.1 uncultured Bacilli bacterium
TGAAAATTAATATAGTGATTTATTGATTAGATAGTTGTAATTATTTCATCTAAACTACCTAGAGTATTGTAGAAACTGTTATAAAGGTATCAGTTCCATCATCATATAGATTATCTTCTGATATTTCTGTTAATAGTGTATCTGCAATTGTTTTATATAAATCTTCTGGATTTCCATCTTTACCATAAACATTTACCTTTACACTAAATGATAAACTTCCTCCATCTCCTTGTGGATTATATTCTTCATCTACCCACATTCTAAGTCTATATTTATTTGTCTCACTACTACTCATACTACCCTGATACAAACTCATCTCTCCTGATGGACGGCCTGTATATGAATTCTCACTTGTATTTTCACTATAAGTCTTTGGACTCATTAACTCCTCTTCATTATTTCCATCTAATTTAGTTAAGTATAACTTTATATTACTTCCATCTATCTTCCTATCTGATGTAGTTACATCCTTTGCACTTATCTCATAGTTTATATTTACATCTCCTACTACCTTACTACTTACTGTAAAATCAAAATACTCTCCTGTATTTAACCTTTCTTTCCTGTCTCATCTGTTGTTGGTAACGCTCCATTTAAGGTTATAGTATTATCACTCTCTTCATAACTCATTGTTATTGATCCTGTCGTTATACTATTTACTTTTGTTCCTATTTTACTAAAACTAAAGGCCGCATAACTTACCACTCCTATAGCAAGTATCATTAATATTAATAATGCTATTATTACGATATTTTCTTTCTTCTTTATTTTCATTATTATCACTCCATTCACTTTTATTACATTAAAAAGAACAGAATAGAACTATTCTGTTCTTATATCATAACAAAAGAAAGTAATGTTATTACTTATATATTTACTAAACTGCCCCCCAGGTACCATTTTGTAAACATATCATTTTCATAGTTACTACCTTCTTTCTTATTGTTAACTTAATATTAACATATATAATACTATTTAGCAAATAATATATTTTAAAATTTTGGACTTAATGTTAATGTTATTTCCATATCATCAGTAATAGCTGTCCCTGCACCAATACTTTGTCCTGTTACATAACCATTACCGTCTAATTTTACACTAATACCTAGAAGTTTTAATAAATCTTCTGCTTGTTTACTAGATAATCCTAACAATTCTGGAACTACTAAATTACTATCATTAGAAATAAGAAATACCCTTGTACCAGATGTTATCTTATCACCTTTAGATGGATATTGTTTAGTTACTTTATTACCATTACCTATGACAGTTACATTCATTCCCATACTTTCTAATTCTGTTTTAGATTTTGTAATATCTTTATTTTTATATGATGTTAAACTATATTCAATTAATTCTTCTTCATTAGTAGTATCAGGATCTGTTCCATAATATTTACTAACATTAACAACTATATCCTTAATAGCTTTCCAAATAACATTTTGTTTACCATCACCTGGTCTTTTAACTGAAGCATAGATAATTACTTTAGGATCATCTTTCGGATAAATTCCTGCAAAAGACGAAATTATATCAGATGCTCCTGTTAAATATCCTCCACCATTCTCATCTGCTATTTGTGCAGTACCTGTTTTACCTATTAAATTATATCCATCAAGACGATATCCTGTCCCAGTCATACCTGGAGTATTAACAGTCTCCCACATTAAGTCCTTAATCTTATTAACAGTAGTTTCACTTGCAACTGTATCTACTTCTGTTCTTTTTCCTTCATAAACTATCTCCCCTGTAGAAGGATCAACTATCTTTTCAACTAGATAAGGTTTTAACATAACTCCACCATTAGTAAGAGAAGTTAAAGCTTGTATATTTTGTATTGGAGTTGTTGTAATACCCTGTCCAAATCCTGCATTAAAAATTTCCGTTTCATATTTAAAATCAAGTGCTCCAGTACTTTCATTAGGAAGTTCAATACCTGTTTTTTTACTAAACCCTAGTTTCTTAAAATAACTTCTAAGAATATCAGCAGATAGATGACGATCTATTAAGTTAATTACACCAACATTACTTGATAGAGCAAAACCTCTATCAAAAGTAATATCTCCCCATCCAGCTCTATTCCAATCACCTATTTCTGTACCATCTTTTGTTACATAAACACCTGAGCTATATGTCTCATTACCATTATATACACCTTGTTCCATAGCAGCCATATAAGTAAATATTTTCATAGTAGAACCTGGTTCATACGGACTAGAAACATTCATATCTAAATAGTTAGTAATATCCCTTTTATTAGGATCAAATGATGGAGATGTACTAGATGCTAGTATTGCACCTGTTTTAGCATCAGCAATCATAATTGTAAACCACTCATAATTATAATTCGCTTCAGCTTCAGATAAAGCTTGTTCTACAAAGAACTGAATACTACTATTAATAGTTAAATATATATCTTTGCCATCAACTGCTTCTTTACTTATCTCATTAGTTCCTGCTATTTTATAACCACGCAAATCCTTTTGATAGGTAGTATAACCATCTTCTCCTTTTAAAGTAGAATTATAATACTTTTCAATTCCCATCTCACCATTCATAGTAGTATTTTCACTTCCATCTTCATCGGTAGTAACTTCTTCTTTAGCATAACCTAATACATAGGAAGCAAAATCTCCTTTAGGATAATATCTTTTAAAACTCTCAATAAAATCTATTCCAGGTAAATTCAACTCTTCTATTTTCTCTTTAGTAAGTTCTGTAAGTCCTTTACCGGCATTACCAAACTCTGTTTGATAAATCCCTTCTTTATTTAAATATTTAAGTATTTCATCTTCACTAACTCCAAGAATAGGAGCAAGTTCTTTTGCAGTTTTTTCTTTATCTACTACATGCTGTGGCTTATCTTCATCTGTAGTCCTAGATGGAGATAGATAAGCAATTAATTTATACGAAGATACATTTTGGGCAAGTATTTCTTTATCACTACTATAAATATTACCTCTTTTCGCTTTTATAACATCTGTTTTAGTTGTACGTTTTCTTGCTAAAGCTTGTAAATTTGTATCATCTATTTCTTTAGATAAAGCTAATTGTGTTACCCTTGCAATCATTAGAGCAAACAAAAAAAGAGAAGCAAAAATAACAAGCTTACTATATTTAATGTTATTTCCTACTTTACTCTTTTTTTTCTTCAACTTTCACCACATCCTATTTATTCGTCAATATTCTTAATGTTATTATTATTATAACTTAAACCTTGTTCTTTGGCAACTTCTTCAATTTTATCTAAAGAAGCAAGTTCATTTATTTTCATAGATAAACTTTCATTTGTTTTAGACTGATTATTTATCTCTTTTTTCACCTTTTCTACTTCAAAATTAATATTTGCAAGAGTTGCTTGAGAAAAAACAATAGTTAAAGGAGAACTAACTAATAAAACTATAGCAAAAGTAGCAATTAATCGTTCAAATTTACTCATCTTAACACGTTTTACAACTTTTCTTTTTGCCATAATTATCTCCCTTTCTTACTTTATTTTTTCTATAACTCTTAAAGTAGCAGAATGTGCCCTATTATTATGATTTAGCTCCTCACTACTCGCTTTTATTCCTTTTTTAGTTATTAGTTTATAGTTTGGAAGTTTATCAAGAGGTATATTAGGTAATCCTTTTGATATTTCATCTACTTTAGTTACTTCCAAAAACTTATGTTTTACAATCTTATCTTCTAAAGAATGAAATGTTATAACTGCAATTCTTCCTCCAACATTTAACATAGATAAACTATCATCAAGAGATTTTTTTAAGACATTAAGCTCATCATTAACTTCTATCCTCAAAGCTTGAAATATTTGTTTAGCAGGATGTTTCTTAATGCGTTCTTTATAAGGAACAGAATCTTTAATGATATCTACTAATTCTAAAGTAGTCTCTATTTCTTTAGTATCTCTATATCTAACAATATTTCTTGCAATAGATGAAGAAAATTTACTTTCTCCATATTCTTTAAAAATTTGTTTAAGCTTATCATAACTATAAGTATTAACTATAATTTTTGCAGTTAATAAATTATCCTGATCCATCCTCATATCAAGAGGAGCATCAAATCTATATGAAAAACCACGATAGTCTTCATCTAATTGGGGACTTGATACTCCAAGATCATAAAGGATAGCATCTACCTTTTCTATGCCTAATTCTTTTAACTTATCTTTAGCATAGACAAAGTTAGAATCAATTATTTGGAAGTTATCACTTATTTTAGAAAGTTTATCTTCACTAAAAGTAAGTGCTTCATCGTCTTGGTCAAAGGCGAATAGATACCCTTCTTTAATTCTTTTTAAAATTTGACTACTATGTCCTGCAAAACCTAAAGTCATATCAATAACAACACTAGTATTTTTAAGGTTTAAAGATTCTATAGTTTCATTAAGTAATACAGACTCATGCATTATATCTTCTCCTCAAATAAATTTTCAGCAATATCGGACATTTCATCATTACATGAACTCATAAACTCATCAAATGCCTCTTCATCCCATATTTCAAGTCTATCTCCCGTTCCTACAATTACACATTTTTTAGATAGATTAGCATATAGAGATAAGGGGGAAGGGATATTCACTCTTCCCTGTTTATCAAGTTCAATGGCAGTAGCACCAGACATAAAAAAGCGAGTAAAAGCTCTAGCATCTTTTTTAGTAAATGGTAAGCTTTCTAATTTTGTAACAATGTGGTTAAAAGTATCACTTGGATAAACATATATACAATGTTCTATACCACGGGTAATGACAAAATTTTTCCCAAGTATTTCACGGTATTTTGATGGTATAGCAATTCTTCCTTTATCATCAATAGTATGATGAAATTCTCCTATAAACATATTTATCCCCCACTTTTCCCCACAATCTACCACTGCTTAACTATATATTACACAAAAACAAAAAAAAAGTAAACAAAAGAAGTAATATTTAATTAGACAAATAAATTAGTTGACAACAAAAATGTAAACAAAAAGAAAAAAGCTCTTGACAAAGAGCTTTTATTGTAAAGAAATAACATAAGAATTAGCTGATGTTCCAGACCCTGATGTAAAATTATCTGCTTTTACATTAATAACAGGACGAATATAAAATTGGTTCTGTACATGGTGGTCACCTAAACCATAGTATATAACAAAAATATATGACCTATAATCAGAAACGACTTGAAGACCCTGACTAGGTGTCATAGTATAATACATAAAGTCTGTTGTATATAAATAACTATCAGATATACTAGCAGTTGCTGGAGATAGAGATCCTGCTAATGCTGACTCATCTGCGGTTATCAACCCTGCTTTTAATCTATAACTTCCTCCATAACTTTCTTCTGTATCTGGACATATTAAAGTTGGCTTATTATCTGTTTTAGTAGTTTTTATATGATTATGTAATCTTTCTCCCATTGATGAATAATAGTAACCACTTTCATTAAAACCATATTCAGCTGCTTTTTTATAACCACTACTATCACTACAAAATCTTCCTTCTATTACACTACTATCATAACTACTACTTCCTAGTGT
>CALVVB010000045.1 GCA_944363735.1 uncultured Bacilli bacterium
TTTAGCCCATTGTTCATGAATAGTAGTAGCATATTCATCTTTCCAACTCCAAGCTTGTTCTAACCATTCATCACGAGTTATACCTCTAGGATTAATACCCATCTCTCTTAATCTTTTATCAACTTTAGCCTGTGTTGCAATACCAGCATGATCCATTCCTGGAAGCCATAAAGCATCATAGCCGTTCATTCTCTTATATCTAATAATAATATCTTGAAGAGTTGTATCCCAAGCATGACCTAAATGTAGTTTACCTGTAACATTAGGTGGTGGGATAACTATACAAAAAGGTTCTCTACTCTTATCTTTATCCCCTTTAAAGTAGCCTTTATTTACCCAATTATTATACTTATCTTTCTCTACTTCTTTATGATTATATTTCTTATCTAACATAATCTATCTCCTTTCTAAAATAAAAAATAACTATAACTTAAGGGCGTTAAGTAACTTACGCTGTACCACCTTAATTTATAGTTATTATAACTAACTCATTATTGATAACGGACTCATACCGTGGTAACTTACTATTAGTTCAGAAACCCTGCTCTATCCACTACCTTCCATATATCATATTGTTAATTTCCACCAAACATTAACTCTCTATTAATACTTTATATGTACTCCTTGAATATCAATCGCATTTAAGTGTATTATAAGCTATTTTTTTATATTTTACAACTACTTAATTTTATCATGAATAAAAAAATCCCTAACATCACTTAATTCTCCAATATAAATACTTTACCCCTCTTTCATAAAATATATTTTTCCTAAATGTTTAAATTTCATATTTAATTACCATATTTATAATAATATAATAAAAAAATTTTCAACTTTTTTGCTTAAACAATGAAACCTAAATAATAATTTGCTAACATTTTAATATTATGATAATCTAAAGATAAGGAGAAATAATCTATATGAATAAGAAAGAAATTATTAATATTAAAATAAAAAAAGAAATAAAAACAGCAACTAATAAATTGTTACTGAAAAATTTAAGTTTTAAAGAATGGAATCAAGAACAACAACACTTTGGAACCATTTTATATCTTAAGATTTTAACAATCCAAGAAATTTATGATTTTTCTTGTTGTTTAATTTATAGTAAAGTTAATTGTAGTACTATAAAAGAAAAAGATGAACTTATTAATAAAAAAGAAGCGATTAAAAGATTCATGAACGGAATATCTAATCCTGATTATATTAAAGCTTATATTGAAGGCAACAAAAATGCGGGAGATTTATATAAAGAAGAAATATCCCAAAAAGAACCATCAAATAACTTTAATGAAAATAAAAACGACAAAACAAAATAATACCAGTAATTAGAATAATATTAAAAACAAAAGTAGTAAATAATAATTAAAATAACCAAAGTAATTATAAAGACTTTGGTCTTTCTTTTTCATTATCCAAATAATTAGTATATTCATCTACTATATTTATTCCACATTTTGATTCTAGTAATGCTATATCAACATCATCTAAATTACCATATTTATCTTCTATTAAAGAAAACATTTTATCTTTAATTAAGTTTTTCTTATCCATATCTACTTGCCAATTATTTACCTCTTCTACTCTAATAAGAGAATAAGCAAGTTGTATAAGTTTTATCTCATCTTTAAATACTTCATATCTAGAACTTTTTCTCATATCAGACTCTAATCTATCTAATACTTGAAATATATCTGTTATATGATTATTCTCTTTATAATTTGTAGATGATACTCCTCTATTTATATCTCTTCTATAAAAATAGTTAATACTTGGAACAGATACAACTTTAGATGCTTCCATATATTTAGTATAACTAAAAGGAATATCTTCGAATAAAGAATCTTCTACAAAATAAAAGTCTTTTAAAGTATCTCTTCTAAAAATCTTATTACAAACAGCAGGACTTTCAGAAATAACTGCATTCTTATCAAGCATAGGATTAATTATCTTCTCTTTTCCTATTGATAGAAACTCCAAATCTCTATTTGCATAACTATCATCTTTTACAAACATTATCTCAGTAGTAACAACTTCTGGATAGTTATTGTTAAGTACAGCCTTATACATATCTTCATACATAGTATTTCTAATATAATCATCACTATCAACAAAACCAATATATTCTCCAGTTGCAAGACTTAACCCTCTATTTCTTGATGCACCTTGTCCTATATTCTTTTCATTATGGTAAACCTTTATATTAGGATACTTCTTAGCATAATCTAACAAAATATTTAAACTATTATCAGTAGAGTTATCATCTATTAAAATTATTTCTATATCATCAAGAGTTTGATTAATAAGACTAAGAAGACAAGTAGAAACATATTCTTCTTCATTATAAACAGGAACTATTATACTTACTTTAGGCATTTTAACCTCCTTTACATTTATTTATATATAATACATCTAAAATTAAATTATATAAAGTAATTTATCTAAAACTATGCTATGATTATACTAGGTGAAGGTTTATGATACGGTTTGTTAATGTTAATAAAGAATATCGTAGTAAAAAAGGACAGGTTACTAAAGCCTTAAATGATATTAATATTAATTTAGGTAATAAAGGATTAGTATTTATTATTGGTAAAAGTGGTAGTGGTAAGAGTACCCTATTAAATATTTTAGGAGGACTAGATAGTAAAACTAGTGGTCATATTTATATTGATAATAAAAATATAGATAGTTTTAAAGAGAAAGATTATGATAGTTATAGAAATACTTATATTGGTTTTATCTTTCAAGACTTTAATTTATTAGAAGAATATAATGTCTTTGATAATGTTATGTTATCTGCCAAACTATTAAGAAAGAAAGTTAACAAAGAAGAAATACTTAATCTTTTAGAACGTCTTGATCTTAAAGGATTAGAATATAGAAATATTAATGAGTTATCTGGAGGTCAAAAACAAAGAGTTGGTATTGCAAGAGCTTTAATTAAAAATCCTAAAGTAATACTTGCAGATGAACCTACTGGTAATTTGGATAGTCATTCTAGTTTAGAAACTTTTAAGTTATTAAAAGAAATTAGTAAAGAAAAATTAGTAGTTGTTGTATCTCATGACTTAGAGAATGCTAATACTTATGCTGATAAAATATTAGAACTACAAGATGGTAATGCTATTAGAAATGATTTAACTACTGAAGAAAAAGATAATAACACTTTCTCTTTAACTAGATCAAGACTACCCTTTAAAGAATGTTTACACTTTGCCTTAACTTCCCTAAAAAGTAATAAAGTTAAGTTATTCTTTACAATTATCTTAACAATGATTTCTTTAGTCTTTATGGGAATCTCTGTTAATTCTTTTCTTTATGATAAAGGAGCATTTATGGCTGGAGTTATGAGAGATAATAATGAATATATTTTTGATATTAGTAAAATGGAAGTAGAACCTCAAGGTGCATCCTTTCCTTTAGATTTAACTTCTGAAGATGAAAATGCTTTAAAGAAAAATATAAATGAGAAATTAAATCCTACCTATAGACTTTATAATAATAACAGATTATTAACTTTTACATATGGAAATTATATTGAAAAAGATGAAGAGTTTACTCACGTACCTATGTGGTTTTTATATGTCCAAATTAATGATGAAAGAATATTAGGAAATATTAAAGGAAAAGTACCAACTAATAGTAATGAGATTATGGTACATAAAAATGTAGCAAGATATATTTGTAAATATGGTATTTTAGATAGTACCAATAATATTTATAAACCTAACTCTATTGATGAATTAATAAATAGTAACAAAGAAATAATGTTAGGTGATAATAAAGTTATTATTACAGGAATAGTAGATAATAACTTAGATGATGATTATATTATTTATGTAAATGGTTTTATAGATAATGCTATTTTAAATAATGATATGAATACTTTTCTTACAGATGCTTATTTATCAAGAAAGGATATAAGTGCTAAAAATATAGCTGTATATAATAGCAATGTTACTCTTGTAACAGATAATATTACAACACTTAATAAAAATGAAATAATTATTTCTTTAGATTTATTTAGAGAATTAGATCCAAACTTTAACAGTGAATTAAATGAATATTTATTAAATAATAGTAATGATAATTATAATACTTTAGTTTATACTTTTACTAATTCATATATATCTGCTAATAATAGTTTTAACAATTTATATATTACTTTTAATGGTAGTTTAAATAGTGAACATATAGAAGATGATTTAAAAGTAGTAGGAATTAGTTTGGATAATAATAATTATATTAGTAATGATTACTTAACTGAAATAGAGAGTACTAACTCTAATAAATCTAATTTTAGTTATAGAGTTTATGAAGATAATTTTAATGAGTTAAAAAAGATTATTAATACTTACGAAACTAATTATAATAAAAGTGGTGTTTATTACTATTTGACATTACCTCATTATGATGATTTAGAACAAATAGATTCTATTTATACTTTTCTTGCTAAATATATTAATATCATAACTTTAGTCTTTGCTTTATTTACAATATTACTTTTCTCTAACTTCATTTATATTTCTATTACCTACTCTAAAAAACAAATAGGTATATTAAGAGCTTTAGGTACTAATAAAAGTGATATTATTAGAATATTCTTATATGAAAGTATAATTGTAGGTATTATCTCTTATATAATTTCTATTATACTTTGGTTTATTTCTATTAATTTATTAAATAATTCTTTATTTGGAGATAAAACTTATATTTTAAATGGTATTGTAACAAATCCATTAGTACCACTTCTAATGTTTATCTATACTATTATCATATCTATAATTATCACTGTTATATCTTTAAGTAAAATAACTAAAATTAAACCTATAGATGCTATACTTAATAAGTAATGAGAACTCTAATCAGAGTTCTTTTTATATGTAACAAAAGCTAGACAAAAAATTAAAAAATGTGATATAATATGTACACTTTGTAAAGGAGGAATTATATATTATGAGTAATAAAGAAAATAATAACAAAGATATGTTGATAAAACAAAATCTTTTTGCTATCAATAGAAGTTTAATTATGAATAACCATTTTTTAGAGACTGGGAT
>CALVVB010000046.1 GCA_944363735.1 uncultured Bacilli bacterium
GCAGATGGGTAGAAAACCTAATCAAAAACAAATTAATCAAATGATGAAATCAATGCAAAAATATATGTAGTTTTTGCTTTTTTCTTATAGGAGAAACATTATTGAAAAGATAAAATAATTAAGAAAGAAGCTGATATAATGGATTATCTATATTTAAGTTATTATTCTAACGATATGCCTAAAGAAGAATTAGATTTATTTTTTGAATATCAAGAAGCGATAAAAGAAGACTGTAAAAAAATTAAATATATGATAAGTGATTATGAAAATACTGAACAAAAGAAAAGATTAATTTATTTTTTAGATTTAATTAGTTCTAATATAGTTAAAAGTAGATTTAAAAATCTTCAAGAAGAACTTTTAAATATGGAGCTTAATATTTGTCTTAATTATAATTATGTTATTTTTTCTTTTTATGTATACGATGAAAATGAAGAAATATATTCAGACACTCCTGCAATAGGAATTATGGCTAGAGATATGAGCATGGTATGTTGTGTTGAAGAGATTAATTCAGTATTTAGAGATGATGAAGAAGATTGTGAATTTAATCGTGGCTATGATTTAGTTTTTAATTTTACAATAGATAAAAAGAAAAGGACAATTAATGAATATCAACTAGATATGGAAGAATATACTATAAGTTTGTTTCAAAATGCTTTTCGTCATCCAGAAAGCATTGTAAATCATCCAGATAAAGTTCTCATTAAATATAAGTGATTATACTAAAAAATCTATAAAACTTGCTTTTGTTCGCTTGTTTTATAGATACATTTATGATATTGTATAGATGGAATACTTAGTAATGGGTGTTTTGCCTCTTTCTATCTTGCTTGATTTCAGGGGGTGGAAAGGGGAAATGTCTATGAGTAAAAAAGACTTCTTAATAGTTATATTATTAATTATTATCATATTGTTGATTATTTATAGATAGAAAAACGCCCTATTACAACTTTGTAAATAGGGTGTTTACTCGAATAAATATTTGAGGCTAATACCCATCTGCAAAACTAAGTATTCCTCATTTTTATTTATATGTAAGTTTTCCTTACATATTCATATTATCATAAAAATATCTTTTTTTCAAGTTGTCAACAAAACCTTTTTGTGGTAGAATTTAATTGTTATTTATTGCCCCATAGCCAAGTGGTAAGGCAGTGCGCTCTGACCGCATTACGCGTTAGTTCGAATCTAACTGGGGCAACCAATTTAGATAATTATTTTTTTATAGATGGAGTGATTTAGATGAATAAAGAACTTGCGGAACTTTTATTTCCTAATATCAAGATAACTGTTGATGAGATTGAAGCAGAGTATCCTTCTAGAGATTTGAGTGATGGCGCATACGTTACAAGATTTGGACCTTCTCCTACAGGTTTTATGCATGTAGGCAATTTATATGGGGCTTTTATTAGTTCTATGCTTGCAAAACAAACTGGTGGTATTTTTTATCTTAGAATAGAAGATACTGATAGTAAAAGAGAAAAAGAAGGAGCGATAGATGCTATTCTTAATGGACTTAAAGCTTTTGCTATAGATTATGATGAAGGATATGGAAAAGATGGACAATATGGTCCTTATTTACAAAGTGAAAGAGTAGAAATATATCAGGCTTATGCTAAAAAGTTAGTTAGTGAAGGTAAAGCTTATCCTTGTTTTATGAGTGAAGAAGAAATCGCTGATATAAGAAGTGGACAAGAGTTAAGGAAAGAGAAAATTGGTATTTATGGAAGTTATGCTGTTGATAGAGATTTATCACTTGATGAAGTTAAAGCCCATTTAGATAATGGTGATAGTTATGTTATTCGTCTAAAATCACCAGGAGATTCTCATAATGAGATAATCTTACATGATTTAATTAAAGGTGATATTAGTCTACCAGAAAATGATATTGATGAAGTAATACTAAAAAAAGATGGTATTCCAACTTATCATTTCGCTCATGTTATAGATGATCATTTAATGCATACAACTCATGTGTTAAGAGGAGATGAATGGGTACCTAGTTTTCCTAAACATTTACAACTTAATCAAGTATTAGGTTTTAAACCATGTAAGTATGCACATATTGCACCTCTTACAAAAAAAGAAGATGGTAAAATACGTAAGTTTAGTAAAAGAAAAGATCCAGAATTTGCAGTTAGTTACTATGAAGAAGCAGGTATACCTAAAGAAGGTGTTAGACTTTATCTTGCAACACTAGCAAATACTAACTTTGAAGAGTGGTATTTACAAAATAAAGATAAGTCTATTGAAGACTTTAAATTCTCATTTAAGAAAATGCCTACAGGTGGAACTTTATTTGATATGGAGAAGTTAAATAATATCTGTAGAACTTATTTTTCAAGAATTAGTGCCGAAACTATTTATAACGATGCTTTAGAGTATTATAAAAAGTATGATGAAGAGTTTTATGATTTAATGATTAAAGATAAAGATAAGTTAATTTCATTCTTAAATATAGAACGTGATAGTAAGAGACCTCGTAAAGATATTGCAACTTATAAAGATATCAAAATTGAAAGTGCTTATATCTTCAATGATTTATTCTATAAAGATAGAAATGAAACATATAAAGATATAGATGAGAAAATTGATTATGATGTTATCAATAAATATATAGAGATATATCAAGACTTTAATAGTGAAGATGATTGGTATAATCAGGTTAAAATACTTGCAGAAGAAATGGGATATGCTCCTAGTGTTAAAATGTATAAAGAAGATCCAACTTTATATAAAGGACATATAGGAGATGTATGTGAAATGATTAGACATTTACTTACTGGTAGAATCAAAACCCCTAATTTATATCAATTATTAAAGATTATTGGAATAGATGAATTTAAAAATAGAGTAGAGTTTTATAAAAATTAAAGAGTTAGTTCTTAGAAAAGCTAACTCTTCTTTCATCTTCTTTAAATATAACTATGTGGCTATTAAATTTATTATGTTTAATTCGTATGAAAACTATTATAATAGATATACTATTAAAGGATGGTGATAATATGGAACTAAAAAGAGAAATACTTGAAGAAATAAGTAATAACTATATACATGGGATAGAAAATAAAACAGTAAGATGTGCTCTTGTAAATAATAGTATAAGAGATATTATGAGAAATAAAGAAAAAGAAGGAGAATTATTATTTAATTTTTCTATTAATTTAGATACTTTAAAGGCAGTTAATCAAAAAAATGCAAATAATTCTTTTATATATGCAGGGTGTAATGTATTAAGAGAGTCTATATGTAAAAAATATGATTTAGAAAATTTTGAGATTTCTCAAAGTTATATATCTTTTTATGATAAATTAGAAAAATGTAATTATATTATGGAAAGTTTAGTTGAGCTTAAGGATAGAGATATAGATGATAGAGAAAGACATTTTTTACTAACAAAAGGAGTTCAAGACGGTGGTGTATGGGATTTCTTTTCTAATATTATTAATAAATATGGCTTTGTTCCTAAAACAGCGATGAGTGATACGTATCAAAGCCTTAATCCTGATGAAATGAATCATCTACTTAACAGAAAATTAAGGCAATTTAATGCAAGATTACTTACTAGTAATGAGAATTTAGATTATTTAAAAAGTTTATATTTAGATGATATTTATAGAATACTAGCTTGTTGTTATGGTGTTCCACCAAAACAGTTTGATTTTGAATATACAGATAAAGATAAAAAATATCACATTATTAAGGGAATAACTCCTTTAGAATTTTATCATGAATATACTGATATAAATATAAATAACTATGTATGTATTACTAATGTACCAACTAAGGATAAAACTTTTAATAGAACTTACGTAGTTAAATATTTAAATAATGTTATAGAAGGAAAAACACCTATATTTCTTAATCTTCCTATTGAAGAGTTAAAAAAACTTGTTATTAAACAATTACAAGCAAAAGAAGTAGTTTGGTTAGGTTGTGATTTTAAAAAAACAATAGATAAAAGGGATGGAATATTTGATGATATGAGTTTTAATTATTATGATACCTTTAAAACTGATTTCTTTATGACTAAAGAAGAAGCTCTTGATAATTATGAAAGCTCAATGAATCATGCTATGGTAGTTACTGGAGTTAATTTAGAAGATAATAAATCAACCAAATGGAAACTTGAGAATAGTTGGGGTGAAGATGTAGGTAATAAAGGATATTTTGTCGCAAGTGATTCTTGGTTTGAAAAGTATGTATATCAAGTTGTTATTAATAAGAAATATTTAACTCAAGAACAATTAGATGAAATGTCATATGAACCAGTAGAGTTAAAACCATGGGATCCTATGGGGACATTAGCATAGATTAATTAATTTATTTGTGTTATAGTAGTAAATAAGAAAGAAGGAAGTAATATGAGAGATGAATTAAAATATCCTAGAGCTTTTGCTCTAATGCCTGTACCTGTAGAAATGGCTTATAATGAAGCAGAACTTAAAGTATATAATGGTGTATACTGCTATGTTGTATCTCCTTGCTATATTGTTAGAAGATGTACAGACTATATGCAAGATGAATATGGTATTGAAAATGATGGCTTTGAAGTCGTTTTTCCACGAAAATATTTAGGTGAACAATTTGAGTTTAATAAAAGGACAATACCTGGAAAAAAATTAGATATAGTTCCTGAATTGTATCCTTCTGTTTCATATATTAATAGGAGAAAAAAATATAAAAATACTATTTTTCTTGATTATAATCAGTTAACAGAAGATTATGAAGAAGCTATAAAGATGCGTGATAAAGAAAATGAAAAGTTAGTATTAAGCCATGTTTCAGAACACAATTATTTATGTACTTGTAGAAACTGTGTAGACGATGATGCCTATAAAGATGCAATTAATGATAAGGTGGCTGAAAAAATTGCTATATATAATGAAGAAGTAAATAAATACCAAGAAGAACTTAATAAATTAGAACCTAAAGAACAAGTTAAGAAAAAAATAAAAACACCTGCGAATAAGTAGGTGTTAAATACTTTATTGGTAGCCTGTACGGGGTTCGAACCCGTGAATA
>CALVVB010000047.1 GCA_944363735.1 uncultured Bacilli bacterium
TCTTCAAAGTCTGCATCTTTTACATCATCTTTTTTATCCGATGTATCTTCACTATTGTTAGCATTACTATTTGCTTGGTTTTCTTTTTGAACATTCTCATAAACTTTAGTTGCAAGTGCCATAGCTTTCTCTTGTAGTTTGTCTTTCTTAGCTTTAATATCATCTAAGTCATTCTTAGATAAAGCTTCTCTTAAGTCTTTAATTAAGTCTTCAGCTTCTTCTTTTTCTTTTTTATCAACTTTATCTCCTAAATCTTTTAATGATTTTTCAGTTTGGAATACAAGTTGTTCAGCTTCATTCTTAAGATCAGCTTCTTCTTTACGTTTTTGATCAGCTTCTTTATTCTCTTCAGCTTCTTTTCTCATTCTTTCAATCTCTTCATCAGATAGATTTGTAGATGATGTAATAGTAATAGATTGTTCTTTATTAGTACCAAGATCTTTAGCAGTTACATTAACAATACCATTAGCATCTATATCAAATTTAACTTCAATTTGTGGAACTCCTCTTGGTGCAGGTGGAATATTAGTAAGTTGGAATCTACCAAGTGTCTTATTATCAGCAGCCATACTTCTTTCACCTTGTAATACGTGTACATCAACAGCAGGTTGATTATCAGCCGCAGTTGAGAATACTTCACTCTTACTTGTTGGAATAGTAGTATTTCTTGGAATTAATACAGTCATAACTCCACCAAGTGTCTCTATTCCTAAAGATAATGGTGTAACATCAAGTAATACTATATCATTAACATCACCTGTTAAGACGCCACCTTGAATAGCAGCACCCATTGCAACTACCTCATCAGGGTTAACTTCACGAGATGGTTCCATACCAAGTTCTTTCTTAACTGTTTCATATACAAGTGGAACTCTTGTTGATCCTCCAACAAAGATTACTTTATCTAAGTCTTTATCTTTCAAATCAGCATCCTTTAAAGCATTTCTAACTGGTTCAAGAGTTGAATCTACTAAATCACTAATTAAGCTTTCGAATTTAGCACGAGTTAAAGTCATATCTAAGTGAAGTGGACCCTCTGCTCCTTGTGAGATAAATGGTGCAGAAACCTGTGTGCTTGTCATACTTGAAAGATCTTTTTTTGCTTTCTCAGCAATTTCTTTTAATCGTTGCATAGCCATTTTGTCTTTAGAAAGATCAACACCATTTTCCTTCTTGAATTCACTAACAAGGTAATCAATTATTTTATTATCAAAGTCATCTCCTCCTAAATGGTTATTACCACTAGTAGATCTAACTTCTACAACACCATCACCAAGGTCTAGAATAGATACATCAAATGTACCACCACCAAGGTCATATACTAAAATAGTTTGGTTTTTATCTTGTTTATCAAGTCCATATGCAAGAGCAGCTGCTGTTGGTTCATTTATAATACGCTCAACCTCAAGTCCTGCAATCTTACCAGCATTTTTAGTAGCTTGTCTTTGCGCATCATTAAAGTACGCTGGAACAGTAATAACAGCTTTAGTAACAGGTTCTCCTAAATAGTTTTCAGCTGACTCTTTTAAATCACCTAAAACCATAGCTGATATTTCTTCTGGTGAATATTTTTTACCATTAATTTCAAATCTTTTGTCAGTACCCATACTTCTTTTAGCAGATGATACTGTATTAGGATTAGTAATTGCTTGTCTTTTAGCAGCAGCACCAACTATACGTTCACCATCTTTATTGAAAGCAACTACTGATGGCGTAGTTCTTTCTCCTTCTTTATTTGGGATTACTTTAGGCTCCCCAGCCTCTAATACACATACACAACTATTAGTTGTACCTAAATCAATACCAATTATTTTACTCATTTATATCCTCTCCTTCTTTATTATCATTATTATTAGTATTTTCATTATCTAATTTATTTACTCTAACAGAAGCGGGTCTAATAACTCTATCCTTAAGACGATAACCTTTAAGTAACACTTCAAGGACTTCTCCATCTTTAAAGTTATTATCACTATCAGTCATTAAAGCTTCCATTGTGTTAGGATCGTATTCTTTATGCTCTGCTTCTATTTCTTCTAAGCCATACTTTTTTAATACTTCATCAAAACTTGCATACATCATCTTAAATCCTTTTAAGAATTTAGATAATTCATCACTTAAATTATTATCATCAAGTCTAATAGCTCTTTCAAAGTTATCTAATATTAAAATAAGTTCTTTAATTAAATCTTCATTAGCATATTTTAATCTGTTAGTAACTTCTTCTTCTTTTCTTTTACGATAATTAATAAGTTCAGCTTGATGATATTTAATTTTATCATTCAATTCATTAATTAATTTAGCTTTATTTTCTATTTCTTCTTTTAATTTTTTAATTTCTTCATGATGTTTATCTTTTTTCTTTTTATTATCATTATGACATTCACAAATCTTATTTTTATCTTTACATTCACATTCATGAGAATTATTAATAACTTCTTTTTCTTTAGTGTCCATTTAATCACTACCCTTCTATATTTTCTTTCAAGTACTCTAAGATACTGACAACTCTATCATATTCCATCCTTTTAGGTCCTATGATAGCAAGAGTTCCCTCTTCACTATCAGTTTTAAAGTTAGTTTTGATAACTGTAACATCATTATCTAACTTATTTTCACTACCAATATAAACTTCAATATTATTAGAATCATCTCTTTTAATTTTCTGAAGTAAATCTTCATCATCAAGTTTCTTAAATAAATCTCTTATTTTATCTACATTATCAAATTCAGGCTGTTCCAAAAATTTAGTTCTACCTACAACATTAATATCAGTATTAGTAATATCATTAAAGACATTATAGATTGCATTATATAATTGTTGATGTTGTTCAACATATTTAGAAATAATAGGTTTAATTTCAAACTCTAGTTTAGTACTAACTTCATCAATAGGTGTACCTACTATTAAATTATTAATTAATTCTACTGTTTTTTTGATATCTTCCATACCAACATTATCTAAAGTAATATTTTTATGTTCTACTTTTCCTTTATCAGTAACAACAATAACAATTAAATGATTAGTATCTAGTGGAACAACTCTAACTTCTTTAAGTAGGTTTTCATGACTTGCTTTACCCAAAACTACAGCTGTATAAGATGTCATATCTGAAATAACTTGTAAGCTTTTATTAATGCAATCACTTAATTCTAATGATTGATTATGAAAAATAATTTGGAGTTTTAACATTTCTTCTCCATTGATTTTTTTCGCTTCCATTAAGTTATCAACGTAGTAACGGTATCCTTCTTCACTAGGAACTCTGCCACTAGAAGTATGAGTCTTTTCTAAATATCCTAATTCTTCTAATCCTGCCATCTCACTTCTAACAGTAGCGCTCGAACACTTCAATTTGTAAGAAAGTTGATTACTACTAACAGGTTTTGCTTGTCTTATATAAGACTCAACAATTAATTTTAATATCTTCTTTTGTCTTTCACTAAGCATAACTACCTCCTAGCACTTTAGCACTGCTATCTCAACATTGCCAATATTATTATATGTAAAAAGTTAGCACTTGTCAACTTTTTTTGCTAACTTTTTTTAGATTATAAAACTTATTAAGAATCACCCTCTAATTTATAAGGATTGGAGGCAGTTCCATCCCCACTTACTATTCTTATACTAGACTTCAAGTTTATTACAGGACGAACTCCATAACTTCCTGTAGGAGCATTAACACCTAAACCACCAGTAATTCCAATTACTAATATATCTGGACTAACATCCCAACGAGTTAAAGTCCACCAATCTTTATTATTTACTAAATACGAATTACTTGCAGAAGAATCATGATGACTGCTCTTAAACTCATAATTATTCAAAAGGCCCACATCACTATTTACAACGGTACCTTCTGGTCTTGCATTACCAAATGAAACTTCTATATACCACTCACTATTTGTAACAATAAAATTTTGATAGTTTTTTAAACTTCCTAAAAAACCATTTGTATTTGTATTATTTAACCATGTTTTTATCTCGCTATTAGCAAAATTCGTATCACCAGTACTACTAAAAGTCATAGATGAAACAATATCTTCAGTTACTAATTTTACAGTTTTGGTGGTATTATTAATCAAAACTGCTCTCCATATTTTGTTAGAATATAAAACATAATTATTAGGGTTTTCTCCTGTTATAAACGTATCTGTTCCATCATTATAGGTATTACCATTTTCACCGACTCTAAGTAATAAAGATGTTGAAAGCAAGTTAGGATCTTGAAGACTTTGATTACCAAAAAGGCTATTTAATTCATCTTCAATATTAGAAACTAAATCATCAGTTGATCTTCTTTCAAAACTTAAATTACCAAGTAATAAAAATAATACCAAAGTAGCCATTACTAACAAACTATATAATACAGTAGAAATAGCAAACCCCTTATTATTCAATTTTCTCATATTATCCCTCTTCTATTACTTTAATAATAGCATGATAATGACTATCTCTATCAATAACAAAGTCACTATTAATAGCCCAAATTCTAATAGAAAAGTCCTCTTCACTATCAGCTTCTATAGTATCTTCATATAAAACATTATCTTTATACTCACTTAAAATCATTGCTTTAGGAGTTTGATGATCAACTCTTAAACTCAATTTCAAAAGCTCATTAGGAATTGTTTTGTTAGAACAATTTTCTTTAGTTATTTCCTCTTCATTACGTTCTAATACAATTTTATATTTAACTGATTCGTCTGTTCCATTTTTAACTGTAAAATCATATGCTGTAGAACTTAAACCAACTGCATCACTAACTGGTGTAAACTTTGTTAAATTTATTTTGTTTCCGGCTTTGTTATGAAAAACTGCTTCCATTTTACCTGTATCTATATCATGTTCTCTTTCGTTAGAAAAATTATTATATATAAAATAAGTTGAGACTACAGCAAAAGCAAGTAAAAGGATTATTATAATAACACTTTTGATCATATATTTACGATAATATTTTTGATACATAAAAAC
>CALVVB010000048.1 GCA_944363735.1 uncultured Bacilli bacterium
ATCACTCCATTCACTTTTATTACATTAAAAAGAACAGAATAGAACTATTCTGTTCTTATATCATAACAAAAGAAAGTGATGTTATTACTTATATATTTACTAAACTGCCCCCCCCCCAGGTAACATTTTGTAAACATATCATTTTCATAGTTACTACCTTCTTTCTACTCACTTACTGGATATACAGAAGCTTGTTTCTTATCTCTTCCTTTACGTTCAAACTTAACAATTCCATCTACTGTTGAATATAAAGTATCATCATTACCACGTTTTACATTAACACCTGGGAATATTTTAGTTCCCCTTTGACGATAGATAATACTTCCAGCAGTTATATACTCTCCATCAGCAGCTTTCGCTCCTAATCTACGTCCAATAGAATCACGTCCATTAGATGTAGAACTTTGTCCTTTTTTATGAGCGAATAACTGTATATTTAACTTTAAAAATTCCACTTTAGTCCCTCCTTACTTTATTTCTATATTTTCCTTATATTTAAGTTCTAATTCTTTAAGTAGTCGTAACATATTTTTAAGTAGAGATTGAGTTACTCTATCATTACTTAAAACTTTAATAGTTAACCCTTTACTACTAGCAAGATAAGTAATAGTACTTTTATCAATAGTAAGAATACCATTAACTGTTGTAGTAACAATAGAACTAACTGCACTACATACTATATCTTTACCATAATCATCATACATAGCATGACCTAATATACTTATCTTTTTAAAATAACCTTTTTCCTTTTCGACTTTTACTCTAATCATAATTAACCATTAATTTTAGTAATTTTAATTTTAGTATATGGTTGTCTATGTCCCTGAGTTTTACGGTTACTTCTAGATTTATTCTTATACTTAAAAATACGTATTTTTTTAGCTTTACCATTTTTTAAGACAGTACCTTCTACAGTGACATTAGATAAATAAGGGGAACCAACTTTAGAATCAAGCATTAACACTTGATCAAAAGTAACAACATCATTTTGATTAGCATTTAATTTTTCTACGAAGATTTCATCTCCTTCACTAACACGATATTGTTTTCCACCAACTTTAATTACTGCGTACATTTTTTAACCTCCTTTTTTTAAACTAAAGACTCGCTTTTAAGGTATTACTCTAATCAGTAATTTCTACCTCTTCAATGCGGTTTACAGCTTCCACTCAAATAGAGGTATAACAAGCTACAAACAATATGATTCTAACATAAAAATTACTTTGAGTCAAATACTTTTGATATTACTATATATTTTTACTCATTTAAGTAAGGTAATAATTCTCTTGTAATAACTACATATCCCAAACTATTTAAATGTAATCCATCTTCTGTGTACTCTTCTTTCAAATTACCTTCATCATCTATTAAGTCATCATAAAGATTAATATAGTTACAGTTTTCTCCATCACAATAACTAGATAATTTTTTATTTAAGTTTCTAATCTTCTTATTAGTTCTATTAGAAACAGAATTATTTTCTATAGTAGAGTTTACTGGATATACACTTTCTACATATATAGTAGCATCACTTCTATTTTCTCTTATTTCATTTACTATTTTTTTAATATTATCAAAAGTAACCTCAACAATATCTTCATCAGTACTATCTAAATCATTAGTACCTATCAAAAGAAATATTTTAGTAGGATTATATTGATAAACTCTTTCTTTCATATTATTTAAAATATCTGTTGTTTTATTACCTGAAATACCACTATTTACAACTGGTAAGTTATCATAATATTCTTCTAATGAATAAAAATCAGTAATAGAATCACCCAAAAACAAAAAATTATCATTAGGACTAAACTTAACTTCATAAGGATTAGTAAAACTACTATTATCTTTAAATAATAAAAGTATTAACATAACCATAATAATTATAAACATAAATACTATTGTGATAAGATAATACTTGTGTAAATCAATTTTTTCTTTAATATTATTTATATTCATAAAAACCCCCACTTAATTTAATTTTTCTTAATTAAAAAATGATAAATAATAACATTTAAAATATTTATTATAACTTTAGATAAGATAACATTCATATTTAAATTATCTACTAGTAATAATAAAGATAATCCTTCTATTAAATAGAAACAAATAATAGATGTTATCATCTTAGATATTCGTTTTGTCTTAAATAAAGCCATAAATAAACAAGATAAAATATATGTTATAGTAAAATTTAAATAGACATTTATATTTGTAAGATTTAATAGGAAGAAAACAAGTAAATTAAGTATCGCTGTTAAAATAGCAAACTTGTCTCTATTAAACCAACTTGTATGATTAGACTTTTCTATATAATCTGTTATTAAATTTTTAAAGTTTTCATTATTACTTTTAAACTCCTTTGGTTTAAATGTTTTACTTTTAACTAAAATCTTATCTAATTTAGTTAAATCTTTTAAAGGCAATATATACCTCATCTTACCAAACTCTTCTATTATTTGTTTTTGATGGTCATTAGTATGTTCATTATATTTAGAAAGACGTGGAGTGGCAATTACTTTTTTATTATATTTTAAAGCAGTTAAAATACTGCCAACTCCACCATGAGTAATAACAAGAGATGCCTCTTCCATAAGTTCTTCTAATCTATCATTAGAAACACTCTTAAATATTTCCATATTTTTACTTTTATATTTAGTATAACCTGCTTGAACTAAAACTTTATCTTTAATATTACCATTTTCTATTTCTCTATCTATCGCTTCTAATAATCTTTTAAAACTTTTATCTTGAGTACCTAAAGTTACTAAAATCATTAAAAACACCACCCTCCATATGTTGCTTTAGGATAAAGTTTCAACATAGGTTTCCATTGTACTATAAAGAGGTTAGCGATATGAAATTTATAAAAAAGTGTACCTGTAATAGTTTTAGTTTTAATATTAGCGAAAGATTCTATATAGATAACTTTACTACCAAAGATTCTTCCAATGGAACACATTGGTCCTGCAGTGTGAGCACCCGTTGTAATAATATAATCTGGTTGATATTTAAAATAAAGTAAAAGACTAATAAAACAATTTATAAGAAGTTTAAAAGGATAAGATAATTTATGATCTTTAGTACCATATAAAAGAAAATTAATATTTTTATATTTTCTTTTTAACTTATTATTAGATTTAGTCTTCTCTGTTATTAAAGAATACTCATAGTTTTTTATAATACTATCAAGTTGTAAAAGTTCTGTTAAGTGTCCCCCAGTACTTGATATAAACATTACTTTTTTCTTCATATTATCACTTTCTTTCAATAATTTTTTCCCATGATTCACAGATATTATCAGAAATATAACCTTTTACTTTACGTCTTCCATTATTACCAAGTTCTCTTCTAGCATCTATATTTTTAGCTAAATCTAATATTTTTTTCTCCATTGCTTTAAAGTTACGATTCTTTATTAAATAACCATCTCTACCAGAAGTAATTACTTCTTTAGCACCTTCAGCAGAATCAAAAGCAATACAAGGTAGACCATTACTCATCGCTTCAAGTAAGACTATACCAAAGCTTTCAGTATAACTAGTCATAATATATATACTTGCTTTATGCATTAATTTCTCTACTTCTTTACTATTTTTAAAACCATGAAGTGTAACATCATTTTCTAGATTATTCTCTTTAATAAATTTTTCTAGTTTATCTCTTTCATTACCATCTCCTACAATATCTAAGTGCCATCCACATTTTTTCTTTTTTAAATCAAGATATATTTTTAATAAATCTAAATATCCCTTTTCTGGAGACAATCTTCCAACCGATATTAGACGTTCACTTGTTAAAGAACTTTTAGTCTTAGGAATATTCTCTAAGGCATTAGGTATATAGATACATTTGCATTTATAACGCTTCATTTTTTTATGATAAAACTTTTGTAAATTTTTAGAAACTAAGACAAAGTAATCCAAATTCTTAGCACTTCTAATAACATCCGTTGCATATTTCATATCACCATGATAATGATTATGTTCCCAGCCTATTTTAACAACATCCTCCTTACCATATTCACCTAACCATTCATTTAAAAATGTTCTAGTTGAAATAATAACATCAGCATCTGTTTCTTTTAAATACTTTTTTACAACACTAGCACGTTTTGAATACATAGAAACACCATTTATACTATCTTTAAAAAGACTTATTATTTTTAATTTAGAAATGTAATCATTAAATAGCAATTTAGTTAAGTGGAACCAATGAAATTTAAAAAATAACTCTTTATATTTAGAAACTCTTATAGGTAAATCTGTATTAATTAGGTAAGTTATTTTAACTTTAGGATTAAATTGAAAAATAGGTTTACCATATAAATTATAAATAGATACTACTTCTATTTCATATTTATCTAATTTAGCCAAAGAATTGGCAAATGATGTAATCGCTCTTTCTACTCCACCATAGCCAAGATGTAATGATAGTATTACAATTTTTTTTCTCATAAGATGCGCCTCCATTTTACATAAAAAAGATTTTCCGTTAAATTAAGTATATATTAAATTTAGGGATTAAGCAATAATTAAGATAAGATAATAATACGGTTGTATTATAAATAGTGTTGGTGAAGAAAATCACTGGCACTATTTTATTTAGCAAAAAAAGACATGTAATCTGA
>CALVVB010000049.1 GCA_944363735.1 uncultured Bacilli bacterium
AGTAATGTAGTAAAATTGACAAAACATAGACGCGTATGGTATAATAAAGACCTCGCGTAAAAAGAAGAGGTGTTTTAAATGTTTTACGATGAATTACAAGCTACTAAAGCTTGTGAAGAAGAACCGTCCCTGATATTTGAACTTATAAGAGAAGGACATCTTGAATTAGTAGATAAATTACTAAAAAAGAAAATAGTTAGTTTAAATACTATAGATGAGGATGGTAATACTATTTTAATGAAATTATTAAAGAATAAGAAATATGAATTAGTAGAAAAGTATATTAATGAAATAGACAGTGATATTAATCATCAAAATAAAGAAGGTAATACCTTTACTCATTTACTTGCTACTAAAGATTATTTGAAGACAGCTAATATTATTAAAAAATTAAAGAGAAATAAAGAAATTGATCCTAATATTAGAAATAATGAAGGAAAAACTATTCTTGATATTGCTGTTTCAACTGGTAATTTATGTACAACTCTGAAATTATTAGAGGATAAAAGATTTAATAATATTGATTTAGTATCATTTAATAATTTATATAATACTTTTATAAAGAGTGATGATTTTGGTAAATATACTAAATTAAATAATTTAGAGACTATTGTAAATGAATTATCTAAAAAAGCTAGATTATTACCTAAAGTAAAAGAGATAGTTGATTTAGTTAAGAAAAACTTTGATATTATTAAAAATGAACTTATGAATAATAAATTAACTTTTATGGATAATATAGTTAAAAATGTCTTAATGGAAGTTACAGTGTAAAAGAGGAAAATAAATTCTTCTTTTTTTTATGTTTCTATGCTAAAATAATACTGTTTAGAAAGAAGTGAATACCATGGGAAAAATTATTTTATTTATGGGACCCTCCTCCTCCGGGAAAAATATTATCAAAAATAGATTAATTAAAGAGAATAAATTTGCATTTAAAGAAATTATAATGTCCACAACAAGACCTATGAGAATAGGGGAAGTAGAGGGAAGAGAATACTATTTTAAAACAGAAAAAGAAATGTTAGAATTAGAAGAACAAGGAAAAATAATAGAGAAAAGAAAATATGATACTATTTATGGACCTTGGTATTATTTTACAACTAGTTATAATATTGATTTAGAAAATTATAACTATATAGGTGATAATACTTTGGAGGGACTAGACCAATTTGTAAAATTCTATGGACTTGAAAATATCATTTCTCTTCTAATAAAAGTAGATGATGGTGTTAGGTTGCAAAGAGCATTAGACAGAGAAAAAAGAGAAGAAAGTCCTAAATATCAAGAGTTATGCAGAAGGTTCTTAGCAGATTCTAGAGATTTTTCAGAAGAAAATATAAGTAAAAGACCAATAACTAGTATTATCAATAATAATGGTAATTTAGATAATACTATGGAAGAAGTAGAAAAAGTTTTAAAATTAAATTTGTAAGGAAGTGAAAATATGCATTTACCAGATTTTAAAGTTGCACGTAGTAGTACAAAAATAGATTATGAAAAGAAAGATTATAAATTAGATTCTAAATATCTTAATAAATATAAAGGTAAGAAGTGTTATTTAAAGACTTATGGTTGTCAGATGAATGAACATGATAGTGAAAATATTAAAGGAATATTAGAATTATTAGGATTTGGATTTACTGATAGTATTTTAGAAGCAGACCTAGTTTTATTAAATACCTGTTCTATAAGAGAAAATGCTCACAATAAAGCTTTTGGCTTACTTGGTAGAGCTAAACATATAAAAGAGTCTAAAAGAGATTTAATGATAGGTTTATGTGGCTGTATGGCTCAAGAAGAAATAGTTGTTAATACAATTATGAATAAATATCCCTTTGTTAATTTTGTAATAGGTACTCATAATTTCTATCAATTACCAGAAATATTAGAAAAGAGTGAAGAAAAACAACAAGTAGAAGTATATTCAAGGGAAGGGGATTTAATAGAAAGTCTACCAATAGATAGAACTAGTAAATATAAAGCATATGTTAATATTATCTATGGTTGTGATAAGTTCTGTACTTATTGTATTGTTCCTTATACTAGAGGAAGACAAAGAAGTAGAGAAAAAGAAGATATCTTAAAAGAGATAGATAATCTTATTAAGGATGGGTATAAGGAAGTGACTCTATTAGGTCAAAATGTTAATGCTTATGGAAAAGATTTATATGATAATTATTCTCTTGCAGAACTACTTGAAGATGTTGCAAAGACTGATATTCCTAGAGTTAGATTTATGACTAGTCATCCATGGGATTTTACTGATGAAATGGTAGAAGTAATTGCAAAATATCCTAATATTATGCCGAGTATACATTTACCAGTACAATCTGGTAGTGATAGAATATTAAAACTAATGGGAAGGCGCTATACTAAAGAGAAATATCTAACATTATTTCATAAGATGAAAGAAATAATTCCTAACTGTACAATCTCTACTGATATAATTGTAGGTTTTCCTGGTGAAACAGAGGAAGACTTTGAAGAGACTTTAAAACTAGTTAGGGAATGTAAATATGATAATGCATTTACCTTTATCTATTCACCTCGTGTTGGTACTCCTGCTGCTAAACTTTCTGATAATATTTCTAAAGAAGAAAAAGAGAAGAGACTTTATAAACTTAATGAGATAGTTAATACTTATTTTAAAGAAAATAACGAGAAATTAGTAGGCAAGATTCTACCTGTTTTAGTAGAAGGTATTAGCGATAAAAAGAATGAATATTTTGGATATAGTGATACTAATAAACTAGTTAATTTTACTGGTGAAGATATAGAGATAGGTAGTATTGTTGATGTCGAAATAACTACTGCTAAAACATGGAGTTTAGATGGAAAAGTTAATAAGTAATGAAGAAATTGAAGAAAAAGCTTTAAAGTTAGTGAAATCTATTAAGGAAAATAAAGATTATAAAGAATATTTAGAATTAAGGGAAAAACTTAAATCTAATAAAGAGATAATGGACTTAATAGATGAGGTGAAATCATTACAAAAAGCATATGTTAAAAGTGCTTATCTTGATAATAGTATAAAACAAAAATTAGATAATAAATTAAATCATTTAGAATCTATTTCTTTATATCAAGAATATCTAATTAAAGAAAAAAAGATAAATAGTATTCTTATAAATATAAAAGAAGGTCTTAATATTATCTTTGAAGATATTTTAAATAATAATTTTGACTGATAGAGTTTTGTTCTATCAGTTTTTTGTACTTTTTAATTAGTTAAAGCATAGACTAAATTAGAGGAGGGAAACGTATGGCATCTTTTAAAGAGATAGTAACAAAAGCAGTTATTGGTAAAGGTAAAAAACAATTTACTGATAACTTATCATTACAAGTAACTAATAGTCCTAATACAATACTTGGATGTTGGGTTATTAATCATAATTTTAGTGGAACTTTTTCAAATGGAACTGTTACCATTAATGGAAGTTATGATATTAATATTTGGTATTCTTATGATAATGATACTAAAACAGAGGTATTAAAAAACACTAAAAACTATACAGAAACTATTAATGTTCAAGAAAATTCTGATACAGAAAACGAGGAAGTAATTATTAGAAGTTTAAGTGGACCTAGTTGTAGTAAAGCAGAAATTAATGGCAATACTATTAATTGTACTATAGATAAGACTTTAGGTATAGAATTAGTTGGAGATACTAAAGTACGTATTAATACCCTAGATGAAGTTGATGATTGGGAAGAAATAATGGATAGTGATGCTTCTATTGATAAGAAAATTGATGAAGAAGTAAATGAAGAATACTTAGATAATCCCAATGAATAGAATTATTAAATTTAATAGTTTTTGATGGCTGTCAATAAAAAAAGGTTGACAGTCTTTATTTGTTTGTGTATAATTATAACAGAAAAAAGAAAGGAGCGATAATTATGGCAGTAAAATTAAGATTAATGAGAATGGGAGCTAAAAAAAGACCATTTTATCGTATAGTTGCAACAGACTCTAGAAGTAGAAGAGATGGAGAGTATCTAGAATTAGTAGGTACTTATAATCCAGTTTCAAAAGAAAAAGATGTTAAAATTAATGAAGAAGTTGCTTTAAAATGGTTAAATAATGGAGCAATTCCATCAGATACTGTTAGAAGTCTATTAAAAGATGCTGGTGTTATGAAAAAATTTGCTGAATCTAAAGATAAAAAGGAAACAAAATAATGACTTTAGTAGAATTAACAGAAAAAATAATAAAAAATATTGTTCAAGATGAAGAAGCAGTTTCTGTAAAGGAATTTCCTAGTGAAAATGATAAAGAAATTATTATAGAGGTATTAGTATCTGATTCTGATATTGGTAGAGTCATTGGAAAAAATGGTAAAACTGCTAATGCCATTAGAACTTTAGTACAAGCTAGTAGTTCGTTAAAAGATGGTAAATATGTAAAGATTAATATTGATAAATTTTAGGGGTTACTTAAGGTAATCCTTTTTTATCTATAAGGAAATTGCGTTTTTTGGACAAAAATCGAATTTATGTATTGACGAACGTATATTTTATATAGTACACTTAAGTTACAAGAAAGAGGGTTCATATTATGAAAATATATAGAGCATATAAAT
>CALVVB010000050.1 GCA_944363735.1 uncultured Bacilli bacterium
ATACCTTATCTATGAAGTAGGAATCCTTGGAGGTAACGACAAGGGCGAAATAAAATTTATTTTATTTCTTATGTTCTTTTAAGTATAATTGTTTAACTTGTTATATTAAGAAAATTGTACTTTATAGATTTTTTTGATATAATCTTTGATAGAGAAGGTGATAATTGTGAGTAAGTATTATGATTTAGTAGGTTCTTTTTATAATAATTTTACTAAAAAATATGAAAAAGAAGAAATTATCAAAATACCAGGTGTTACTTTTAATTCTATAGAAGATATAGATAAATTTACAGCGAGTATGAACAGATTTACGTTTACTTCTAATTTAGATGAGAAATATAATAACAAAAATACGTTTTCCATAAGAGTTACTGATAATAAAGATAACTGTTATTATCAAAGTGTTATTTTTGATGAGCCTTTGTTAGTTGAGATAATAAACTCTTTAAATAAAAGAACAGTTTATTTATCAGATGGTTATAGAACAATTAACATGATTGGTGCAAATAACACTTTATTTAATACAGCTTGGAAGACAGTAAGAAGTAAAATAACAAGTAGTAATGAAGAAGATAAAGAGTGGTTATTTAGTATCTATACTAAAAATAGTAGATATGGAAAGATTTTATATAAGTATATGACAGGTGATTCTTTTGATGCTAATCATGATGATATTTTGTTGGAATTAGAAAAGCTTTTTAGAGATTATGAAGTTTTTCGTAAATATTTTGTTAATAAAGATAGAGATCTCATTAAAAACTTGTGTGTTAGTTCTGATACTATTCCATTAGATACTAGTATTACTTCTTTAGAAAGAAAATGTGTTGGTAGTACTTATGAAAGTAAAAAAGATTATCTAGATGATTATGATAAAGAAGAATTTTTTGATGAAGAAGAAATAAAAATGATGAGTGATGGTGAAGATAATGTTCCTTATCATTTTACTGGTAGGAAAATATGAAGGAACTACCAATGTATTTAGAATATTTAGAGTATGAAAGGCATTACTCTAGGTATACTATAGATAATTATGAGAAAGATATAGAAGAGTTTTTAGATTATTTGGATAAAGAAGGACTTAATTACTTAAAACTAGAATATAGTGATATAAGACTTTATTTAATGTATTTAAAGAACGAAAAACATGAGAAGTCTACTTCTATTAGTAGGAAGCTTAGTGCTCTTAGAAGCTATTATAAATATCTTTGTAGTAATAATAAAGTTAAGACTAATTTATTTAATTTGATTTCATCTCCTAAGAAAGAACAGAAATTGCCTAGGTACTTTGAATATAATGAATTAGAAGAATTATTTAATGTTCCAGATTTAAAAACTTCTTTAGGACAAAGAGATAGATTAGTACTTGAAATGATGTATGCGACAGGAATAAGAGTAGGAGAATTAGTTAAGATTAGATTAAAAGATATTAATGGAAGTGAAAGAACTATTTTAATACATGGTAAAGGTAGTAAGGAACGAATTGTTAATTATGGAGAATATGCTAGTGATATCTTAGATATGTATTTAAATAATGGATATAAAGAGTTAAATAAATTTAATTGTGATTATTTAGTTTTAAATAATCAAGGTAGAGGAATAACAGAACGAGGTATTAGATATATACTTACTAATTTAATTAAGAAAACCTCTCTTCATAAAAATATCTCTCCTCATATGTTAAGACATTCTTTTGCAACACATCTTTTAAATGAAGGATGCGATATATTATCAGTTAAAGATTTGTTAGGTCATGAAAGTATATCATCGACCCAAATATATACGCATATTACAAATGATAGATTAAAAGAAATATACTTACACAGCTTTCCTAGAACAAAATAATAGTGTATTGACATGGGGTTAATTTTATTATATTCTATTATTGTAGATAGGGTGTCTAATTAGGAACGAGGTGCATAAATATATGAAAAAAGTATTATATTTAGTAATAACTGTTTTAATGATAATGCCTAATATGAATGTAAATGCTACTACTAAAGACGGCTTAGCTTCAGATGTTGTTATTAATAATTTAACTAGTGGAGATACATATGATGATGGAGTAGATACCTTTATAACAGGAGAAAATCCTAATAACTACATTTGGTATTCTGGAAAGTTATGGAGAGCAGTATCAGTTAATAATAGTGCTAAGACAACAAAGTTAGTAACCCAGTGGAATATAAGTGCAATTCCGTATGATGATGATAGTAGTGCTTTTGAAGGTAGTCATATGGAAATGTGGTTAAATGATACAACAGTAGATGGTTTCTTAGGTAATTTAAGAGATTATGAGAAGTTCATAGTAACAGATGCAGTGTGGGATGCAACAATGGATGATACATTATTAGGAAGTATAATAAGACCAAATGGGGAGGCAACTGTAACAGCACCAGTAGGTTTACTAAATATGTATGAATATCAATCTAGTTATCATGAAACAACGTATAGTAATGGTTATTTAAATAATGGACTTGATTGGTGGACCTTAACACCATATGATTCGTTTTACGTGCGTTTCTTCCTCGACTTCGGCAACGCGGACTACCACGGTCCGTTCACTGCTATCGGCGTCCGTCCATCAATAAATCTAAAATCTAACGTCAAAATCGTAGATGGAGATGGTACAGTAGATAACCCATATCGTTTAAATGGAGATAACGATACAGACCTTTCAGGAACATTGTTGTCAACTAGATATAGTGGAGAATACATTCGCTTTGGAAATGATGAAAATAATCTCTATAGAATAGTAAGTCATGAAAACGGAGTAGGTACAAAAATAGTCAGTGCCGAACCATTAAAGAGTTCTGGAAACTTTGTAACAAGTGCTTTTGGAAGTAATATAACATTTTCTAATAGTAATACTATAGGAACATTTTTAAATGGAGACTATCTAACAAGTTATGTAGATAGTGCATATAGTAATATGATAGAAGATAATACTACATGGTATCTAGGAACAGTAGGAAGTGGTACAAGTTATAAATTAGCAAAATATACAGATACCAATATGAGTAGTACAACTTCAAACACAACTAATGCTAAAGTGGGTCTACTAAGGTCAGGTGAATTAATGTCAGGTCAATTTGAAAGATATGCAGTTAAGGGAGGAATTTCTGGTACAGGATTAACCACAGATTATTGGACCTTAACACCACATAGTACGTCTTTCGTGCGTTACGTCCACAGCAGCGGCAACGCGCACTACAACGATCCGACCAATGCTAGCGGCGTCCGTCCATCAATAAATCTAAAATCTAACGTGCAAATTGTAAATGGTGCTGGTACTATCGATGATCCTTTTACTATATCAGATAAAATTACAGCACCAACACCACCTGATGATAATAATTCTGGTGATAATACAAATGAAATAGAAAATAACCCAGATACTAGTGATAATTTTATTTTATACATGTGTTTAAGTACTTTTTCTATATTTGCAATAGTATTATTAACACTAAAAATTAAAAAAAGAAACAGATTAAACTTAAGATAATTCTTAAGTTTTTTATTCTCCCATAATTTCCCACATTTCTTTTATATTTTATACACTTTTAATTGATATGATTAATTTGTAAAAGTAAGGAAGTGGTAAAGGTAGTAAGGAACGAATTGTTAATTATGGAGAATATGCTAGTGATATCTTAGATATGTATTTAAATAATGGATATAAAGAGTTAAATAAATTTAATTGTGATTATTTAGTTTTAAATAATCAAGGTAGAGGAATAACAGAACGAGGTATTAGATATATACTTACTAATTTAATTAAGAAAACCTCTCTTCATAAAAATATCTCTCCTCATATGTTAAGACATTCTTTTGCAACACATCTTTTAAATGAAGGATGCGATATATTATCAGTTAAAGATTTGTTAGGTCATGAAAGTATATCATCGACCCAAATATATACGCATATTACAAATGATAGATTAAAAGAAATATACTTACACAGCTTTCCTAGAACAAAATAATAGTGTATTGACATGGGGTTAATTTTATTATATTCTATTATTGTAGATAGGGTGTCTAATTAGGAACGAGGTGCATAAATATATGAAAAAAGTATTATATTTAGTAATAACTGTTTTAATGATAATGCCTAATATGAATGTAAATGCTACTACTAAAGACGGCTTAGCTTCAGATGTTGTTATTAATAATTTAACTAGTGGAGATACATATGATGATGGAGTAGATACCTTTATAACAGGAGAAAATCCTAATAACTACATTTGGTATTCTGGAAAGTTATGGAGAGCAGTATCAGTTAATAATAGTGCTAAGACAACAAAGTTAGTAACCCAGTGGAATATAAGTGCAATTCCGTATGATGATGATAGTAGTGCTTTTGAAGGTAGTCATATGGA
>CALVVB010000051.1 GCA_944363735.1 uncultured Bacilli bacterium
CCTGAACAAGCGGTTAATTGGGAATATATGATGAATAAAATAGAAATTGCTAACAGACACATTAAAGTCTTAAATCTTTTTGGTTATACAGGAGCAGCTTCAGTCGCTTGTCTTAAAGCAGGAGCATCAGTTACTCATGTAGATTCATCTAAAGGTATGGTTGAAGTCTGTAAAGAAAATGTAATTTCATCTGGACTTAAAGATAAACCTATTCGCTATTTAGTAGATGATGTAGTTAAGTTTGTTAAAAGAGAAATTAGACGTGGCAATAAGTATGATGCTATTGTTATGGATCCTCCTAGTTATGGAAGAGGTGCTAATGGAGAGGTTTGGGATATTGAAAAAGACTTAGCTAATCTTGTTAATCTATGTTTAGAAATATTAAGTGATAAGCCTCTATTCTTTATCATTAACTCTTATACTACAGGTTTATCTAAAACATCACTAGAAAATCTTTTACTTACAACTCTTAATAAGAAATGCAAAGGAATTGTTAGCAGTAGTGAAATAGGTCTTAAAATAACAGACAACAACTTAATATTACCTTGTGGCATATATGGAAGATGGGAAAGTTATGATTAATATATTATATGAAGATAATCACTTACTAGTAGTAGAGAAAAAAGTAGGGGTATTAAGTCAAAGTGATGGAACTAATACTCCTGATATGTTGACTATTTTAAAAGCGTATATTAAAGAAAAATATAATAAACCAGGTAATGTCTATTTAGGACTAGTTCACCGTCTTGATAAAAATGTTGGTGGTGTAATGGTCTTTGCAAAGACTAGTAAAGCTGCTAGAAGACTATCAGAACAAATTAGAAATAGAGAATTAAAAAAAACTTATCTTGCTGTTTGTAAGGGAGTTATAAAATCAGATGGTAAATACCAGGACTATTTAAAAAGAGTAGAATATCGGAGTGAAGTTAGTAATAATGAAGATGGTAAACTTGCTAGTCTTAATTTTAAAGTTCTAGATGTTAAAGATAATAATACTCTTGTCAAAATAAATTTAGAGACAGGACGCCATCATCAAATAAGAGTACAGTTTTCTTATCATAATCATCCTTTGTTAGGTGATGAAAAATATGGAAGTAAAGGGAAATATCCTCTAGCTTTATTTGCTTGTAACTTGAAGTTTTCTCATCCTATAACTAAAGAAAAATTGAGTTTTTATTTAGTGCCAAAAGAAGGATATTTTACTAGTTTTGCTGATATAATAAAAGGAAAAAAGGACTTTAATTAAGCTTTGGTTTACAAGAATTGTCTAACCTTGTAAAAAATATTTGCTTTTTAACCCTTTTTTTGTTATGATTTAATATATAAGATAAGGGAGATGGATGTTATATGATATTAGCTAATTTTGATTTAAGTTTTTTTACATCAATTCCAGGAATGTTAATAACAGGTGGAGTGCTACTACTTTTAATTGCATTAATTATATTTATTGCAACAGGTAGTAAAAAAGGAAAGAAAGATAAAAAAGAAGAAATAGAAAATGTTGATAATGATACAGTTGCAACTACGCCAACTGTTGATATGAATGTTGCAACAGAACCTAATATGTCTACAGAAGAAGTTAATACAACAGTAGAGACTCCTGATGTAATATCAGCAGAACCTGCAGTAGAGGATGCTCCTCAAATAGTTGTAACTTCATCAGAAGCTCAAATGGAGCCTATTAGTATTGTAGAAAATAATACTCCTGTTGTTAATGAGGAAAATAATCAAAATTTAAATCAAACAGTTGAACCAAATACAATTTCTAATGAAGAAGTTAACCCACAAGTAGAAATGTCTGCTGAAAATGTAGATACAACTACTACAGGAGTTGATGAGAATATTAATGTAAATGCTGATCCAGTTGTTATAACTAGTGATGTGAATAATGCTGGTCAAACTAATGAGCCAATAGATACAATGGCTTCAGTTAATCAAGAAAGTAATGAGGTGGCAGAAGCTCCTGCTATTACTATTGTAAATGAAGAGCCTAAAGAAGATATAGTGATGGAAACATCAAAACAAATATATGGTGGGACAGATCCTGTTATTCCTAAAATAGAGGTGGAAGGAACTGAACATAGACCTATATATGGAGGAGCAAATCCTTTAGAAAATACTGGTGCTATTCCAACAATTAATAGTAATACAGTTGAAACAGCAACTTTATCTACTCCCCCAGAAGTTCCTAGGGTGGAACCAGAAGTTGAAATGCCGAAAGTTGAACCAGAAGTTGTTAATGTTGCAACTGTTGATAATACTCCTACCAATAATGTTGAACCTATAACACCTATTCAAGAAGAAAAAACAAAAGAACAGGTTGTTATAGAAAAACCAAAAGAAGAAGTTGAAAGTTTATTTTAAAGAGTTATAATACTCTTTTTTTGTTCTTTCTTTTTAATAATGTTCATACAATAATTTAGAAAAGAAAGGATGATAAAATTATGGAAACACTAAAAGTTTCATCAAAATCAAACCCTAATTCAGTAGCAGGGGCACTAGCCAATGTTTTTAGAGCAAATGGTAGTGTAGAAATACAAGCAGTAGGAGCGGGAGCCCTAAATCAAGCGATTAAAGCTGTGGCAATTGCAAGAGGATTTTTAGCACCAGCTGGAAAGAATATCGTTTGTATTCCTGCTTTTACAGACATAGCAATTGATGGAGAAGAAAGAACAGCTATTAAATTAATAATAGAAACTAAATAAAAATACTTGTAAAAAATTAAACTAAGCCTTATAATAAAATCAAGTCGATGACAAGAGACAATGTTAAGTAATTTTATTTAAGAGAGACTGTGGTTGGTGAGAACAGTAATAAAACCTTAACTATCTACTCTTTAGATGATTTTATATCCGGGCATTACCGTTATCTAAATTAAGTATAATAAGGATGGCACCGCTTATATACCTTATATAAGCTCCTTAAGGCCATTCTTTTTTGTTTTATCGACTAGAAGGAGGAAATATGTTAGATATTAAATTTGTAAGAGAAAATAAGGAAATTGTTAAAGAAAATATTAAAAAGAAGTTTCAAGATGAAAAACTACCTTTAGTAGATGAAGTAGTAGAATTAGATGAAAAAATAAGAGCTTTAAAACAAGAAGGCGATCTGTTAAGAAAGACTCGTAATGAAGAGAGTAGTTCTATTGGTCTTTTAATGAGAGATAAGAAAATAGATGAAGCTAATAAGAAAAAAGAAGAAGTTAAGAAAATTAATGAAAAGTTAGTTACTATTGAAGAAGATGAAAAGAGACTTAATGATGAATTAAGAGAAAAAATGATGGTAATTCCAAATATTATGGATTTATCTGTTCCAATAGGAAAAGATGATAGTGAAAATGTTGAAGTGGAGCGTTTTGGTAATGCTTATATTCCTAAGTATGAAATACCACATCATGCTGATATAATTTTAAGATTAAATGGTATGGATAAAGAAGCAGCAGGAAGAACATCAGGAGAAGGTTTTTATTATTTGACTGGTGATATTGCAAGACTTCATGAAGCGATGATAGCCTATGCAAGAGATTATATGGTAAGTAAAGGCTTTACTTATTGTGTACCACCATTTATGATTCATAGTGATGTAGTTACAGGAGTTATGTCTTTTCCTGAAATGGAAGCGATGATGTATAAAATAGAAGGAGAAGACTTATATCTAATAGGTACAAGTGAACATTCTATGATAGGTAGATATAAAGGACAAATTATTAAAGAAGAAGACTTACCTTTAACTCTAACTTCATACTCACCTTGTTTTAGAAAAGAAGGAGGTTCTCATGGACTAGAAGAGCGAGGACTTTACCGTGTTCATCAATTTGAAAAAGAAGAGATGATAGTTATCTGTAAACCTGAAGAGTCAATGGACTGGTATGAGAAAATGTGGAGATACACAGTAGAAGTATTTAGAAATATGAATGTACCAGTAAGACAACTAGAATGTTGTAGTGGTGATCTTGCAGACTTAAAAGTTAAATCATGTGATGTAGAAGCGTGGAGTCCAAGACAACAAAAATACTTTGAAGTAGGTAGTTGTTCAACTCTAGGAGATGCTCAAGCAAGAAGATTAGGAATTAGAACTAAAGGAGAGGAGGGTACATACTTCGTTCATACCTTAAATAACACAGTAGTAGCATCACCTCGTGGTCTAATCGCCGTAATAGAAAACAACTATAATGAAGATGGTAGTGTAACAGTTCCAGAAGTATTAAGACCTTATATGGGAGGATTAGAGGTAATTATACCTAAAAAATAGTAAATTAATGTATAAATATCAAGGGATTGGCAATACTAGTAATGTAGTAAAAT
>CALVVB010000052.1 GCA_944363735.1 uncultured Bacilli bacterium
GATAAAAACCATCCTTCATATTATCAATTCCTTGTATCAAATTATTGTCTACCAACACTATTTGACAAAGAACCAAAAGAACTCTTTACACTAAATGATGTTAAGGGGGCTTGTTTTGAATATATCGAGGGTTTTTATAATACTAAAAGATCTCATTCTGCTCTTAACTTTTTATCTCCAATTCAGTTTGAAAACAGTCTAAATTTATAAAAACCCCCTCTAAAATGTGTCCACTTTCTTGACATAAGTCCCCATAGTTACTACCTTCTTTCTTATTGTTAAATTAATATTAACATAAAAAAAGAAAAAAGAAAAGAGCTTACGCTCTAGAAATTTTTATCTCTTAAAAATGGAGGAAAATCATAATCAGCATCATCTAATAACTCTCCATCATCGTCATCTTCATTATCATTAGATTGAGGTATAGTAGCAACATATGATATCTCTTCTCTACTTCTTCTAGTAGTAGGTTGAGATACATTTGAAAATACTGGTTGTTTTGTCTCCTCTTCCCCCTTTTTATTAAAACCTGTTGCAATTACAGTAACAATAACTTCATCTGATAAATTTTCATTGATAACTGAACCAAATATTGTATTAATATCATTACCTGACGCAGCTCTTACAACTTCAGCAGCTTGTTCTGCTTCAAATAAAGTCAAATTAACCCCACCTGTAATATTAATAATGGCATCTGTAGCCCCAGTTATACTAGTCTCAAGTAATGGACTAGATACTGCTTGTTTAGCAGCCTCAAGAGCCCTATCTTCTCCCATACCAATACCAATACCTATGATTGCACGTCCAGAATCTTTCATAACTGATTGAACATCTGCAAAATCTAGGTTAACAAGTCCAACTACAGCAATTAAATCAGATATGGATTGTACCCCACGACGCAATACATTATCTACTTCTTTAAATGCTTCTAACATCGGTGTAGTTTTATCAATAATTTCTCTTAATCTATCATTTGGAATTACTATTAAAGTATCTACATGTTTTTCAAGTTCTGATAATCCTTTTAAAGCATTATCCATTCTCTTTTTACCTTCAAAGGTAAATGGTTTAGTTACAATAGCAACTGTTAAGGCTCCAAGAGCTTGAGCTATTTCAGCAACTACTGGTGCTGCTCCTGTTCCTGTTCCACCACCCATTCCACAAGTAATGAACACCATATCTGCTCCTGCTAAAGCATCTTCTATTTCTTTTTTTGATTCAAGTGCAGCCTCTTTTCCAATATCAGGACGAGATCCAGCTCCAAGCCCATCTGTCAGATTAGCACCAAGCTGTATCTTTACATCAGCTTTAGAGTTATTTAATACCTGTAAATCTGTATTAGCAACTATAAATTCTACTCCTTTAACACCTGATTCAACCATTCTATTGACAGCGTTACCTCCACCGCCGCCACAGCCGATTACTTTTATTTTAGCTAATTGATCCATTTCTAGTCCGTTTCCCATCAAAAGTTCCTCCTTAATTAGTTTTCAAAAAAGTGACCAAAAAATTTGTTTGTCATATTATCATTAATTGCATTTTTCTTTTTAGGTGATACAAAGTTCTCTATCTCATCAAAATCAAACATATTAATATTATCTTCTTTTAACATACATTTTTTATCAAAATATTTACAACTTCCAAAGGCACTAGTGTATTTATTATGTCTAATACCTAACTCTTTCATGTTATAGCAACTAGATACTCTACCTAAAGTTTCTTCAACAATATAGTTAAACCCTGCAAGTTCACTAATACCACCTACTACAATTATATAACTTATTTCTCTTTTTGTTAAGCGATTTATTTCATTTTTTGCAAGTTTTAAGATTTCTTTTATCCTTGACTCTATAACTTCTGATATTTGAATTTGACCTATAGTTAATTTTTTTGCTTCTTTATTAACCACAGTTACGTCATCATTACTATCAGCATATCTAGATGAAGCAAGAGCAAAAGTTTCTTTTAATTTTCTAGCTTCTTTTAAATCCACTTTATAAATAAAAGCAATATCTTTATCTACGCTACTACTTCCAACAGGAATATATGAATTTTTAATCATGATTCCTTTATTAAAGATTCCTACACTAGTAATGTCTTCACCTATATTAATTATCGCTCCCATTTTTCTATCTAACTCTTTAGAAGCAATAGTATAATAATCAGCTTGAGTATTATAAATAATGTCAGTAATATTAATACCAAGACTTCTTACTATATTAATAAAAGGATAAATCTCTTCTTTAGGAGAAGTAGCAACTACAGCTTTTAAAAAAAGTTTATCTCCTTCTTCTCCTAAAGGATTAATTACACTAGCTTCATCATCTACTGTAAAAGATATCGGTAAACAGCTAACAAGCACTCTAGTATCATCATAAGTATCTAAAACAGTATCTTTTATAACTGCATCTATATCTTTTCCTCTAACTTTTTCACCTTTTATATTAACAAGACCATTTTCCATAGTCATACTAGCTCTATTAGCAGGTAATGTTAATATTACTTCTTTTATTTTCATTCCTATTTTATCTTCCGTTTTTTTTATAGCAGTTAGCAAAGCATTTTTTAATTTCTTATCATCATAAACTGTATTTTTCTTTAACCCTAATGTTTTAACAGAGGTAGATGCTAAAACATGGTAGTTATTATCACCAGCATTTACTACTACTATTTTAATTTCTCCATTACCAATATCAAGACCTGTATAGATATGATTCATGAGTTAACATCACCTCTTACTCTATAAATTAATTATACATAATTAATGTTTTTTTAACAAGCTTTTTTATAAACTAATGGATATTATAAATTAAGTACTTACTATAGATAAATTATTAAAAGTTCTCACTGTTTTAACAATGAGAACTATATCTAGTTATCTAATTCTATTATAAATGGATTTTCTTTAGTACCTGTTCCACCTGTTATTACTACATTAAATTTTAGATTCATGGCTGGTTTAACTCCATAACCATCATCGCCACCCCAACCATAAGAATAAGTTCTATTAACTGCTGATGCACTTCCAACTAAAGTTACAAATCCAGTAGATGGTGTTAACAGCAGATATCCATATGTATTAGTATATATATCAAATTGTCCTGCCATTAATTCTCCTAAACGAAGTAACCCTACTTTAGCATTTGTTATATTAGAAGTTAAAGTGTTTCCGCTTGTATCTGTATATTTTGACAACTTGTAGTTTTCTCCATTTCCAACATTTCCTAAATACCAAGTACTACTATCTTCTATCATATTTACCTGTTCAGTTGTTAAGTATTTCCCGCTTGTTAGGTATTCTCCATTTAAGAATGTACCTATTGTATTCGTACTTGAAAAAATATTATTACCACCAAACAACATTAATTTAAAACTCCCAGAATCCTTTAATGGTTCGGCACTAACTATCTTTGTTCCCGTTCCGTTTTCATGGCTTACTATTTGATATAAATTGTTTTCTCCAATTCCAAATCTTATATATTCGCCACTATATCGTGTGTTTAACATTGTTCCTCTTAGATTACTATCATTATCTCCTGCTAATCGATATGGATCTTCCTCTGTTCCACTTCCACTTACTATCTTTACATCACTTTTTAAGTTTATTGATGGACGAAAACCCATACCAGTTCTTACACTATAACCTTGAAAAATAGGATCAAGATTAACAGCCACAAATATATTAGAAGAATTGTTTGGAGTTAAAGTCCAACTAGCAAGGATATTATTTAAATATCCGTTTCTAGGGGTCGTTCCTCTATAACTAGTTTGAGTTTCGTACATATTAAGTAACCCCACAGCTTTGCTTACTATTGTTGTTCCATTTGGTCTTGTTATAGATCCAAATTCCCTATCATCCATTGTCGCATCCCATTTTGCATCCATTACAATGAATTTTTCTGGTTCTCTTAAATTGCCTAAGAAACCATCTACACTTGTATCATTTAACCAAGATTCCATATAACTTCCTTCAAAGGCACTACTGTCATCATCATAATGAATTCCACTTATATTCCACTGTGTTACTAACTTAGTTGTCTTTGAAGAGTTATTCACAAGCACCGCTCTCCATAACTTTCCAGAATACCATATATAGTTATTTGGATCTTCTCCTGTTATAAAGGTATCAGTTCCATCATCATATAGATTATCTTCTGATATTTCTGTTAATAGTGTATCTGCAATTGTT
>CALVVB010000053.1 GCA_944363735.1 uncultured Bacilli bacterium
AATACGTAGCTAGAAAATTCTAGTAGCTTATAGAATTTTCTTTATTGTTGTGCTAAAATAATTGATATATTGATAAGGAGGGATATCATGAATAATCAAGATATTATTAATGAAGTTAGAAGACGTAATGATATTGTTGATGTTATTGGTGAAAAAATTCCTCTTGAAAAACGCGGTAAGAACTACTTTGGTATCTGTCCTTTTCATGATGATACTAATCCTTCTATGAGTGTATCAAGAGAAAAGCAAATCTATACTTGTTTCTCTTGTCATGCGACAGGAAATGTCTTTACCTTTTTAATGAACTATGAACATAAAGAATTTAATCAAGTTCTAAACGATTTAGCAAATCGTGTTGGTATTACTTTAAATGGTTTTAAATTAAAAAAACAATCTACTAAATATGATGAATGGTATAAAATATATGATCTTGCTAATAAATATTATCAAAATAATTTACTTAGTAAAGATGGAGAAGGGGCAAGGGAATATTTAAAAAATAGAAGTATTGATGATGAGACAGTAAAAGAATTTGAAATAGGTTATTCTCTAAAATCTCGTGATGACCTTACAAAGTTACTTACAGCAAAAGGACACTCTGTTGATTTACTTAATAAAATAGGTATTAGTAATGAAGATCATGATATATATAATTCAAGGCTTATGTTTCCTTTACACGATTTAAATGGTAAAGTAATAGGGTTTAGTGGTCGTATTATAACTAGTGGTAAACAAAATAAATATCTTAATACTAAAGAAACAGAACTCTTTAAAAAAGGAAAGCTTCTATATCACTATCATATTGCCAAAGAAGAAGCCCGTGTTAAAAAGTCTGTTATAATTATGGAAGGTTTTATGGATATTATAAGGGCAAGTACGGTAGGTATAAAAAATACAGTTGCTACTATGGGTACAGCTTTAACACGTGATCACATTAAAGAAATTAAAAGACTTTCTAATAATATTATCCTTTGTTTTGATGGGGATGAGGCAGGAGTAAAAGCGACACTTGCATCAGGAGAACTATTTAAAAATGAAGGAATAGAAGTTAAAGTAATAACTTTACCAGGAGAAGATGATCCTGATACCTATATCTTAAAAAATGGTAAAGATGCTTTTCAGTTATTAATAGATAATGCTATTTACTATAGTGATTTTAAAATAAAAGTTTTATCTTATAATCGTAATTTTTCTAGTAGTGAAGATAAAGCTAATTATATTCATGAAGTTTTAGAAGAAGCTGCTAAAATAGATGATAATATTAGAATAGAAATAATTTTAAAAGACCTTGCAAAAAAGTTTGAAATAGGGTATAATACCCTAGAAAAAAGTTTTAAGGAGTTAGTTAACAATAAAGATATAAAAAAAGAAGTAATCACTACTCCTAAAACTATACAACCTAAGAAAAAAGATAAGTATCAAAAAGCAAGCCTCAGTATTATATATTATATGCTAAATAAACAAGATATAATTGATAGGGTAGAAGCTGAACACCTTGTGTTTCCTACCGAAGCTTTAAGAGCGTTAGAAAGTGAGATTGTTTATTTTTATCATAAGTATGGATTTATTAATGAAGCAGATTTTTATACTTATTTAACACCTAAGGGGGAGTTACTTAATCTCTTGAATGAAGTATTGGAGATGGACTTAAATACTAGTTTTACTGATGATGAACTTTATGATTATTTTAAAGTAATAAGAGAATATAATTACAAGAGGACAATTAGTATTTTAGAAGAGAAAATTAAAAACGAACAAGATCCAGTGATGCAAGTAAAATATGCTGAAGAGATTAGAAAACTAAGAATAGGGGAGAGTTAAAATGGTAGAAGAAATAAAAACAATGGAACAAAGAAAAGAACGACTTATTAAATTAGGTAAAGAGCAAGGATATATTACTTATGAACAATTAGCGAATGAATTAAAAGGGCTTGAAGTAGATAGTGATAGTCTTGATGATTTATATAATAGTTTAATCGCTGAAGGAATTGAAATTGTATCGGAAGATGGAAGCGATGATGCTAGTGGAGAAGAGATTACAGAGCATACTAAAACTGAAGACTTGACAATGTCTAAAGATGTTAAAATAAATGATCCAGTTAGAATGTATTTAAAGGAAATAGGTAGAATACCGCTTTTAACTAGTGATGAAGAGTTTGAATATGCTGAAAGAGCAGTTGATGGTGATGAGGAGGCGAAGAGAATATTAGCTGAATCAAATCTACGTCTAGTTGTATCTATCGCTAAACGTTATGTAGGTAGAGGAATGTTATTTCTTGATTTAATTCAAGAAGGAAATATTGGCCTCATGAAAGCGGTTGAAAAGTTTGATCCAACGAAAGGATATAAATTTTCTACATATGCTACTTGGTGGATAAGACAAGCGATAACTAGAGCGATAGCAGATCAGGCTAGAACTATTAGAGTGCCTGTTCATATGGTAGAAACAATTAATAAACTAGCAAGAGTTCAAAGACAACTTACTCAAGAGTTAAATAGAGAACCAACTGATGATGAGATAGCTGCTAAACTTGAAATGCCGGTAGAGAAAGTTAGAGAAGTATATAAAATTAGTCAAGATCCTGTTGCTTTAGAAACACCTATAGGAGAAGAAGATGATTCTCATTTAGGAGATTTTATTAGAGATGATAGAATGATAGGACCTGAAGAATATACTACAGAAGAAATGCTTAAAGAAGAGTTAGCTAGTGTTCTTTTAACATTAACTGATAGAGAAGAGAAAGTATTAAGACTTAGATTCGGTCTTGATGATGGACAATGTAGAACTCTAGAAGAAGTAGGACAAATCTTTGGAGTAACAAGAGAGCGTATTAGACAAATAGAAGCGAAAGCTTTAAGAAAATTAAGACATCCATCTAGATCTCGTAAACTAAAGGATTTCTTAACAGATTAAATGAAAATAAATAATAGATTAAAAACAATAGGGGATTTAGTTCCTCTTTCTTCATATCCCCTAGATATTGGATGTGATCATGCTCTTTTGTCTATCTATTTAGTTAAAGAAAAAAATATACCTAAAGCAGTCGCTAGTGATAATAAAAGTGGACCATTAAAAAAAGCTAAAGAAAATATTAAGTTCTATAAAGTAGAAGATAAAGTTGAACTGATTAAAGCCGAAGGTTTAGACTCTTATAAGGAAGGAATAGATACCATAACTATATCAGGTATGGGAGGACTTAATATTAATAGAATATTAGAGGATAATAAAAAATATTTAAAGAATATTAATACTTTGATACTTTCTCCTAATAATTATTCTTTGGCAGTTAAAAGAAAATTAGTAAAGTTAGGATATTATATAGATAATGAAGTTTTAGTAAAAGAAAATAATATTATTTATGAAATATATGTCTTTAAAAAAGGAAGAAAGTACTATTCTTATAAAAAACTATTTTTAGGACCTGTTTTAAGTCTTAAAAAAGATAATATTATTAAAGAGTATTATAGAGATTTATTAGAGACTAAAAAAGATATACTTAAGGTCTTACCTAAATCCTTTGTTAGTAAAATTAGACTAACTAAAAAAGAAATAAAAATATTAGAAAAGATAATACAAAATAAATAATCTTGTTGTAATGGCAAGATTATTTGTTTGTGTGCCGTGCATGGCATATAACTAGGTGGTGAAAGTCCACTACACGCGCAGGTATCAACGAAGTGTTAG
>CALVVB010000054.1 GCA_944363735.1 uncultured Bacilli bacterium
CAATATTAAGAATAATTCCTATACTTAATAAACTAATTAATAAAGAACTTCCACCATAAGATAAGAAAGGCAGAGTTACACCTGTTACTGGTATTAAACCTATGACTACTGCAAGATTCATTAAAGCTTGGAAAATCATTTGAAAAATAAGGCCAAAAGCAAGATATTTGGCAAATAAATCATTTGACTTCAATGCTATCTTTACTCCAAAATATAGGAGCATAAAGAAAAGAAATGCTATAAGAATTGCTCCTACTACCCCAAACTCTTCACATATTATGGAAAAAATAAAATCTGTTTGCGGCTCTGGTAAATAAAAGTGTTTTTGTCTAGAATTTAAGAAACCTGTACCAAGTAGTCCACCTGGTCCGATTGCATATAAAGACTGTATTATTTGAAAACCTGTTCCCAAAGGATCACTCCAAGGATCTAAAAACGAAGTTATTCTATCCATTCGATATGGAGCGATGGCAATTAATATTACAACACCTATTACTCCTATCACCCCTAAAATATAGAAAAATTTCATATTAACCCCTGCAATAAATAGTAAGGCAATTATTGAGACCATTAAAACCAACCCTGTACCTAAATCTGGTTGTAACATTATAAGACCAAAAGCAAGACCAGCAATCAAAAGAATTGGAATAACGCCTTTCCTATAACTTTTTAAAAACTTATTACTATTAACTAAGTATTTACTTGTAAATATTATTAAGGCCAACTTTATAAATTCACTAGGTTGTATTCCAAAAGGTCCTATACCAAACCAACTACGACTACCATTTCTAATACTACCAATACCAGGTATTAAAACTAAAATTAATAATAAAAAGCAAATACCTAAAATGATATTTGCCTTCTTAAAATAGATATTATAATCTATTTTACTAACTATATACATTATTATAAATCCTATTACTGTAAATAATGCTTGTTGTTTCACATAGTGAAAACTATCGTGAAACTTATATTCCGCCCAAATACTTGAAGCTGAATATATCATTACAAGTCCAAATATTACTAAAAGTATTACTGTGATTAATAAAGGCAAAAATAAACCTTTCTTATTCATCTAATCACTCTTTTCTATAACCAAACTCCAAAAATAATACCACCCATAGCAAGTAATAATCCAAATACTACAAACAATTTAACAATATCTGTTTCTTTCCATCCAAGTTTCTCAAAATGATGATGTAAAGGTGTCATTAAGAACAATTTTTTATGAAAAAACCTTAACCAAAATACTTGTAAAATAACTGATAGAGTTTCTATTACAAACACTCCTGCAACAACTAATAAAGTAAGCTCCCTATGAGTTAGTATTGCAACCGCTCCCATAACACCACCTAGAGCAAGAGAACCTGTATCACCCATAAATACCTTAGCTGGATGAGTATTATAAACTAAAAATCCAATCAAAGACCCAACCAATACTAAACAAAATATACCAATATCTTCAAAACCTACAACAAAGGAAATAAGAGCAAAAGCAATAAAAGCAACAGCAGATAAACTTCCTGATAAGCCATCTAGTCCATCTGTTAAATTAACAGCATTAGAAGCTCCTATTAGAATAAATAATATAAATAATCCATATAACCAAGTAAGTTCTATATCAATACCAAGAGTGCCTACAACAAATGAAGTTTGACCACCATTTTTCATATAAATATAGAAAAATATAGTAGAAATAATTACTTGTCCTAATAATTTTTGATAAGTAGTAAGGCCTTCATTATTATGTTTTTTTAAAGATAAGAAATCATCTAAAAAGCCTATTATGGCAAAACCTAAAAAAACAACTAGAACTATAGCAATATTATCAGAATAAGGTATTTTATCAGTAATTAATAAGCCTAATGTAATTAAGACAGTTGGAATAATAAATATTAAACCTCCCATTGTAGGAGTACCTTCTTTACTTCTATGGGAGTATCCTACATAACTACTTATTCTCTGGCCTACTTTTAATTTTCTTAAAAGTGGTAAAAGTATAAGTCCCAAAACTACACTAAATAAAAAACCAACCATAATTGCAAATACTGCTTTTGTAAGTAATAACATGACTTATCGCCTCTTTCTTCTCCAAGTATTATAGCATAAGTATTTTTGTTATTCTATATATATTTTTGTCATTTGACTTTCTCTTGTCATTTAATTTTATGATAATTATTTTATTTTAGACTAATTATATTTTCTTTACTAAATTGTGAAGTTTTTTGCTTGTATTATAGTATCCTGCCATTTCTACAAGTTTAGTTAGATCATCATCCCTTTCAAAGTTTTTTTCAATCCAAGGAAAAACATAGTCTTTAGAAAATACATCTTCAGTATATACTTCTATAGGATCAAACATAAAATTAGGATTTATTTCGCATATTAAATCACTATCTTTAGCATAGTATCTTACAATCTCACAAGTTGATAGATTAATATCCTTTTTTGATCCAAATTCGTTTTTAGAATAAACAACAGAAGGAAACTTACTATTACAAAATGTCTTTTCTACAAAATTATCTGTAAAAGTATCTTTAGCTATTGTAGGTTTAAAAAATTTTAAATCTCTTTTGTTTTTAATATCTACTTTATATACATTATTATAAAGTTTTGGTATATTTAAATAAGTTAAAACAATAAAGCGGCAAGTTTCTTCATCTCTATTAAAACTAACCTCATAATCATAAGCATATACTTCATCATCAAGATTATATTTTTTTATAGAAAAGGATGAAGAGTATAAATCTATATACGCCTTATACTCACTTGGCATCAATCTTACAAGTATTCCAAGATTATTTGCAAAAGCATCATCAGTTTTTTTAGTCTCTACAAGATGTAACAATCTTTCATATCTTTCCCTTTCTAGTTTTATTAATCGTTCAATATTATTAGTATTATCCATATTTGACATAAACAACTTCCTTTCTTAAATTGACCTTATTATATAACTATTATTTTAATTTAGCAATAAATATTAACCTAACATTAATTTAATAGTACTACCATCTTCTAGTCTTGTTCCCGCTTCTGGTGACTGACTTATTATCTTACCCCCACTACCAGAGTATTCTATCGTAAAGTGTTCTAATAATTTCTTCGCTTCTTCAGGAGTTTTTCCTACTACATCTTCAACCTCGTAATAGACTTTATCAGTCCACTCCCAGTCTTTTTCAACTCCACCATCTTGTTTTTCTATTACTAGAGCATCTATTATGTCTAAAAGAATTCTTCTTGCAATAGGTGTTGTTGTATAACTTGAAAGTAATGCTGTATCTTTAGGATTATCTATGGCAATATATAAAACTGCTTCTGGATTATTTGAAGGAACAATACCAACAAAAGACATTATATAATTGTTAGCAAGATAAGCACCATTTACAGCTTTTTGAGCAGTACCAGTCTTACCTCCTATTCTATAGCCATCAATATATGCAGATTTGCCACCACCTAGAGCAACTACTGTTTCTAGGGCATATCTCATAATCTCACTAGTCTCTTCACTTATTACTTTTCTTATCTCCGTTTTACTATTATGTTCCATAACATTACCTGTCTCTGGCTCCAATATATTTTTTAAGACAAAAGGCTTTAATAAAATGCCCCCATTAATAACTGCTGATATTGCTGTTATTTGTTGTATAGTTGTCTATTAAATGAAACTTTCT
>CALVVB010000055.1 GCA_944363735.1 uncultured Bacilli bacterium
TATGAAAATAGAAGTTATAAATAAAAACGAATTTTATAAATATAAAGATATTATTGATAGTATTCATCTAGAAAATGCCTATCCTAATGGTTATTTAATAGATGATGACTATTTAACTAATGCTGATAAAATAGTATTAGTATTTATAAATGGCAGAGTAGTAGGTTATGCCTCTTTATCTAAAGAAGATATTATTCCTGATGAAGGAAGTGATTTTTCTGTTGCTATATCACCTAATAATATTAAGATTTTGCAAATTGCAATTTCTAAAATGTATCAAAATAAGGGAATAGGTACAACTTTAATAGATTATATAAAAAAGTATGCTAAAGATAATAATATTGATTATATTTATCTATATTCTATGAGTTCAAATGAAGATGGCATTAGATTTTATATAAATAATAATTTTATTCATAGTGGAGTATGGAGTACTGATGAATATAAGGGTATTAAGGACTTTAAATCATATTTTTATTCATATAAAGTAAATTAAAAAAGAAGTGTTAAGACTTCTTTTTTATATTGTTATTCCCATGAAATTGTATAAGATTGTCATTAAGTTTGTTTGAATAGTTGTAATATCAGCTTCTGTTAAACTATTTATATCAATGTTATTAGTAGGATTGATATTAGAAAAATCTGCAATACCATCAGTAACTGTTCTTACATCAGTAATTGTTAAAATATCTATATTAGTACCACTGCTTGACATAGACATATCAAAGACAGTTGTTATAATATTTTCATTAGTGTTACTAGTTAAGTTAGCGCTTAATACTGTTCCTAAAGCGTCACTTCCTATAGTGAAATTAATATTATAATCACTAATTTTGATAGTTCCTATACCGATATTATCACTACTTAGATTAATAGTTGTAGTATCATTACTTTCTTCTATAATTGCTTTTAAACTCTCAGTATTTCCTTCTTTAATAACAAAGCTTTTTTCCTTTCCATTATTAAATTCTATACTATAATTACCATCATTATCATTTAAACCAAATTCATAAGTTACAATGTCATCTTTCTCTAGATAAATACTATAGTATAAATAATTATTATTATCAGATGAACTACTAGATGTAGTTGTATCTAACTCATCTAAACTATTACCAAGTATCTCTTTAGCCTTCTTATCTTTCTTTAAATCATTAACTATATTTTTACTAATTTCATTAAGTCTTTCTTCATTAAGTTCTAAACTTATTTTTTTCTTACCATCTTGATTTGTTACTTTAATATCATCAGTAGTAATATTATTACCAAGACTTTCTATTATCTTATCATAAATATAGTTAACATCATCAACTGCTTGATCACTTTCTTCTAAATAAGTAAAGATATCACTGTTTTCGATAACAATATACTTATCAAAGATATTTCTTAGGAATACATAACTAATATCTTCAGCTTGATAAAAGTTAATGCCTAATAGTTCAGTTGCATTTAATAATAATGAACCATCCATATACATTCTTTTAGATTCAGTATCAAGACGATACTCATAGTCAAATGAACTATTATTTAAGTTACCAATAACAACATCACTACCATCTTCACTATTTCCTAACATAGGATTAATATTAAATCTAGTAGTTCCCGTTACAGTTTGTTTAATGCTTTCATCATTAGTTTCTTTATCAAGATTAAATGTTTCTACTAAAGCTGTTTTTAATTCATTGAATGATGTTACAATTCTATTCTTGTTAGAATAGTTTTGATATACTAAAATACCTCCTGCTACTAATAATCCTATCGCTACAATTATTACTATTGTAACAATTATTTTTTTCTTTTTCATAATTTCACTCCTTATTATTATTTTTACAAATAAAATTATATCTCAAAAATTTATTTATTTAAAGTATATTGTAAAAAAAGTTAAATCTTTACATAATATGACAAATTTTATCTAATAATAAAATAGGTGATATTTATGAAGAAAAGAAAGTGGTATATAGTTTTTATAGTTTGTAGTATTCTTGTTTTTATATTATTTTATAACATTACTATCTATTATTTAAGTTATAAAAAAGATATAGAATTTAAAGAAAAGATAAAAGAGTATGATTTTGATAAGTTAAAAAAAATTAACAGTGATGTAGTAGGATTTATTGAAGTAGATAATACTTATGTTAGTTATCCTATTGTTAAAAGTGATAATAATAGTTATTATTTAAATCATTCTTTTGAGAAAGAGATAAATGCTATGGGTTCTATTTTTTTAGATTATCGTAACGATTTAGATAATTTATCAAAAAACAATATTATTTATGGTCATGGTAGACTTGATAATACTATGTTTGGTAGTTTAAATAATCTATTAGATAGTAGTAATCTTGATAGTAAAGAAAGTTATTATATAACACTTTCTACTCCTAATAGTATAATGACATTTAAAATATTTAGTGTTTATACTATACCTAAAGAAGGTTATTATATTAAGACATATTTTAGTAGTAATAAGTATTTTAAAGAATTTTTAGAAACTATTATGAAAAGAAGTATTTATAATTTTAATACAGATGTAAATACAAATGATAAAATACTAACACTTTCTACTTGTAAAGATAATTTTGGTAAAAGGGTAGTAGTACATGCTAAACTCTTAAAAAAAGAAGAAACTAGCTAGTTTCTCTTATTCTTTATTTAGAATTTTATTGAAAGCATAACTTGATAAAATAACAAAAATTGATAAGAAGAATATATTTAATAATAATGAGTCATTTGTCTCTGGGTTTTCAATAGATTCTTCTAGTTCATTAATTTCATCAAGAGTTAGTTCTTCTCCAGAATTTAGTTCAAATTCAGTATTACCAATTTCTATAACCGCTCCATCTGTATCAGCAGGTACCCATATTGTTGGTTTATCAGCACTTTCAGTTGTATTAATGATCTCGGCATTATCAGTTATTGTTAGAGCAGGAGCTTCTGTAACTCCGCTACCTTTACCAAGTTCAATACCACCAAAGCCATTACCAGATACATCTATTTTTCCTACAAATGTAGCATGTCCACCATTTATAAGAAGTCCTGCATTACCACCAGTTAATTTAATATTTTTTAAAGTAACATTAGTCTTATAAATCTGTAATACATAAATTCCTCCCCATACAGTATTATCACTACTACTGCTAGAGCCAAACTTTCCTACATACTTAATTGTTTTATTATTACCATCAATAGTAACATCTCTCATTATATTAATCTTCTCAGTTGTTTCTATATCACTACCAAGAATAATAGTAGAGATATTACTATCATTTAAAGCTTCTTTAAGTTCAGCTTGACTATTAACAGTCTTACTAGTTGCCGCATTAACGTTTAGAGTAGCACTTAGTGTAATTGTTAAAACAAATAGTAATAGAATTTTACTAATCTTTTTCATTTTTTCCTCCTTTCCACTATTAGTCTTTGTTATCTTAATAGAAAATATGCAAGAAATTTGTCAAATTATAGATGTAATTTTTGGAAAAAAGAAAAGAGCTTAAAGCTCTTTAGACCAGTAGTAAGACTTCCTGGTGTTGTACATATTATTTATGTACATTATTATAATA
>CALVVB010000056.1 GCA_944363735.1 uncultured Bacilli bacterium
TTACTATACTCTTTACCTTTATAAGTACTTCTTATACAACTACTTCTATATGACTGTCTTGCAAACTTACTCTTAAATATTGGATATCCACTTCTTTTTGCAAAGAAGTTATTAAAACTATCTTCTAAATCAAATATAGAACTTCTTAAAGCACATGAATCTACTTCTTTAAGATATTCATATTCTTTTTCTAATTCTTTTAAATCTTTACATAAATCAAATGATTTCTGTACTCCATTTTCTTTTTGATAATTTAGATAATAGTTATAAACAAAACGACTACATCCAAAGGTCTTATGCATTAATATTCTTTGTTCTTCCGTTGGATATAATCTAAATTTATATGCTCTATATATTTTCATAATATGAACCCTCTTTCTTGTAACTTAAGTGTACTATATAAAATATACGTTCATCAATACATAAATTCGATTTTTGTCCAAAAAACGCAATTTCCTTATAGATAAAAAACAAAAACATCATTATTGATGTTTTCGTTTTAAATATTCTAAAACTCACAGTTACCTGGTGTTCTTGGATATGGTATAATATCTCTTATATTTTCAACACCAGTTAAATATATTAAAAGTCTCTCAAAGCCCATACCAAATCCTGAATGAACACATCCACCATATTTACGTAGATTAATGTACCAGTCTAGTTCTTCTTTATCCATACCTAACTCATCCATACGAGCGACTAATTTATCATAGTCTTCTTCTCTTTGAGAACCACCCATTATCTCCCCTGCACCAGGCACTTCAAGGTCAACTGCTGCAACAGTCTTACCATCAGGATTTTGTTTCATATAGAAAGCTTTAATATCTTTAGGCCAGTCAGTAATAAATACTGGTCCATCAAAATATTCTGTAATATATTTTTCGTGTTCTTTAGCAATATCTTCACCTTGAATAGGCTCAAACTCCCACTTGATATCTGCTTTTTGTAAAATATCTATAACTTCTTTATGAGTAACTCTAGTAAATTTAGATTTAACTAGCTTAGTAAGTTTGTTAAGTAGTCCTTTCTCTACAAATTTATCTAAGAATTCCATTTCATCCTTACAATGTTCTAATACATAACTAACTACATATTTTAACATCTCTTCCATTATTTCCATATCACTGTTTAGGTCACAAAAAGCAATCTCAGGCTCTATCATCCAAAACTCATTAGCATGTACTTTAGTATTAGAGTTCTCTGCTCTAAAAGTAGGACCAAAGGTATATGTTTTCTTGTATGCAAGAGCGAAAGTCTCTGCTTCTAATTGTCCTGATACTGTTAAAGATGCAGGTTTAGAAAACATATCTTTACTATAATCTATCTTTCCATCTACTTTTGGAACATTCTCTAAATCAAAACATGTAACATGAAACATTTCTCCTGCTCCTTCACAGTCACTTGCAGTTATTAATGGAGCATGAAAGTAAACATAACCTCTATCTTGGAAGTATTTATGAATAGCATAAGCTGCTACACTTCTAACTCTAAATACTGCTTGGAACAAATTAGTTCTAGGTCTAAGATAAGCCTGTTCTCTTAAAAACTCACGAGAATGTTTTTTAGGTTGAATTGGATAATCTTCAGGACACTCTCCTAGTAATATAACTTCACTTGCTTGTACTTCAAAAGGTTGTCCTTCTTTAGGTGATTTAACTACTGCTCCCTTTACTCTAATTGCACTACCAACATGATATTTTTGTATTTCTTCAAAATCTTCTAACTTATTATCATAAACAACTTGTATATGTTTAAAACAAGTACCATCAGAAAAGTCTATAAAACCAAACTCTTTTTGTTTACGATGATTTCTAATCCAACCTTCTAATGTAACTTCTTTATCCATATACTCATCAATTCTTTCATATAATTCTTTTGCATCAATTGCCATAATTATTCCTCCCTTAAATATAAATAATAAAAAGACTAGTTCATACCATAATACTTATAGTACTATGGGACGAAACTAGTCTTCCGCGGTGCCACCCAATTTATTATAAAGGTTATAATTACATACTTTATAATCACTTTTAGATTCTAACAAATCTTACAAATATAACGGTCTGCACCCGGCTTAGTCTACTTAATTTCTTTAAGCACTCCGAAATGTTATTCACTATTCACACTTTACTTGTTTTCACCAACCACAAGTTCTCTACAAAAGACTATAAATAGTTACTTCTTTTCATCAACGATTTGATATATTTAATATACTATTATATTGTACACTTGTCAAATGTTAATCATTATTTTTAGTAAATTTATTAAATCTATCTATTTCACTATCATCTAAATCCGTTTTAGCAAGGGACTCAAACAATTTCTTTTGATCTCTTGCTAACTTTTTAGGAGTAACTACTTTAAAGATAACATACATATCTCCTACTCTTCTACTAGTAGAGTCTTTTATACCTTTACCTTTGAGTCTTTGTTTATCTCCACTATCAGTACCTCCTGGTATATTCAGTTTAACATTACCATAGATTGTAGGTATTTCTTTTTTACAACCAAGTACTGCTTCAGCCATATTTATAGGTACTTCTAGATAAATATCGAGCCCATCTCGCTCATAGTATTTATGTTCTTTAATATGAAATTCTAGATATAAATCACCAGATGCTCCTCCATTTTCTCCAGCATGACCTCTTCCAGGAACTCTTAATCTTTCACCATTATCTATTCCGCTAGGAACATTTACAGTAATAGTCTTATGGGCCTTAACTTGCCCTTTACCATGACATTTACTACAAGTTTCTTTATAAGTTTTTCCTTTACCATTACATTCTGGACATGGAGTTTTAGTCATAAATGATCCTAATATTGTTCTTTGTTCACTAGTGATAGTACCACTACCATGACATCTAGAACATGTCTCTTCGCCAAAACCTCCTTTACCATGACATTTATCACATTCGTTAACTACATCTAAGTCAAAATCTTTCTCACAACCATAGATAGCTTCTTCAAAAGAAAGTTCTACTTGCATTAAGACATCAGAGCCACGTCTTGCTCTATTACCACGACTTCTACTAGAACCTCCAAAACCAAAACTGCCATCAAATAAATTATCAAAGATATCACCTAAATCACTAGCATCAAAACCAAACCCTGCTCCATTAAAGCCTCCAAATCCAGAACCAGCACCTGATCCTCCTACACCAGCATGACCAAATTGATCATACCTTTGACGTTTATTATCATCAGATAAAACAGAATATGCTTCTTGTACTTCTTTAAACTTCTCTTCGGCATTTTCTTCTTTACTTATATCAGGATGATATTTTTTAGCAAGCTTTCTAAAGGCACTTTTTATTTCATCTTTAGTAGCACTTTTAGATACACCTAACACTTCATAATAGTCTCTTTTAGTTGCCATATACTACACCTTCCTTCTAATAT
>CALVVB010000057.1 GCA_944363735.1 uncultured Bacilli bacterium
AACGGTACGTATGGTGGTGTGAGAGGGACAAATTAAATAATTTTAATTATTTAATTTTCTCTACTCGATTCTCTTTTATTAATACCAATAACTGCTCCAACACTAGAAGTTAATAAAATAATAAGACTATAAATAAGTGTTCTAATATCAAAAGAACTATTAGTAATTAGTTTGATTATAATCATAAGAATTAAAAATATTGCTCCTAACTTTAAACCTTCAACTATTCCATATTTGTTAGAGTTTTTACCTAGAAATAAAGAATTAATAAATAAAGAACCTATAACAATAATCATCTTCATAATATTATAAATATTGTTACTTATAATATCAAAATAATAAAATATAGTTAAAACAAAACTTAACACTATAATACTGATAAAAGTAGTTAATAAAAATTTACCTATTTTTTTCAAATAATTCATATTATTCACCTAATAAAATGTATGAGAAAAAAACATAATTATGATAGTTTACAGAACTTTTACTAACTACTATATGTTTTGATAGTTTTTTTTAAAAATATGATTTATAATATAAGATAAGAGAGGGTGTGTGAAGATGATATCAAATAAAAAAGGATTTACTTTAATTGAATTACTTGCAACTATAGTAATCCTTGGTTTATTAGTAACATTAGGATATGTAAGTGTAAGAGCAATACTTGATAGAGGTAATGAAAGTTATTATAGGACACAAGAAGATATGCTTATTTTGGCAGGAAAGGATTACTTTGCAGATTATAGAAGTAAACTGCCTAAAGAAATAGGGGAAACTACTTTTGTTACGCTAAAAACGTTGATTGATGAAAAATATATAGATCCAATAAAAGATGAAAATGAAAAAGATTGTGATGAAGATGAAAGTAGGGTTACAGCCTTAAAAGTCTCAGAAACAGAGTATCAATATTATGGATCACTAGCATGTGATGATTATAAAACAACAACAGATGAAACAGATCCAGTAATTAAATTTACTCCTAATAAGAAAAGCTCACAAGAAAATATCACTGTTAAGATGGAAATAACTGATAACAAAAAAGTATCTCAATATCGATATGTAATAACAAAAAATGGTGAAACATATCAAGATAGCGGTTACAAAGATTACACTGGTGAAGTTACTATAAATCTAAAAGAGATAGGTTTATATCAAATAACTGGTTATGCTAAAGATGATAGTAATAATACCTCTTCAAAAAAATCAGGTAAATATTCAATTTATGATACAGTAAATTGTGAACAAATAACAATAAGTAGTGATTTTAAGGCCAATACTTGGTACAATAAAGATATTACTTTAAATATAAGTGCTCCTAAAAATACATATAAATATGAAGTAAGTATTAAAAAGAATGAAGGAGATTATAAACTTGTTAATACATATATCGGTTCACCATCATCTTCTGTTGTGCTTAATGAGGATGGTACATATACTATAAAAGTAGTTGCCTATGATAATAATGGAAAATCTTGTGGGACTACTTCGGGAACTTATAAGATAGATAAAACAGCACCATCTAATATAACTATTAGTGGTAATCCTGGTTGTGTTACACAGCCTGCTACTATATCTCCAACACTAAAAGCTACAGAAACAGGTTCAGGAATAGCAAAGTGGCAATATGGATATAGCACTAACAGTATGATTGATTATGCTAATTCTAGTTCTAATACATTTACAACGACGCCATTTTCAGCAGTTAGAAATCAACCAGCTTACTTTAAAGCCTGTGATAGAGCAGGAAATTGTAGTGACTTTGCTTCTACTAATATCTGTATTATTAGAAAATCCGCTTCTATAGGAGGTAATGCTGGTAGTTGGGTTGCAGTATTTAGACCAAGAGGTAATGATGGTTGGGCTGCTTGTGCTGGTGGAGTTTGTGCCAATGTAGTTGGTAAATTAGATATATCTTGGTCTAATGATTATGGAAATACCAGTAGTTATTTTGGACTTGGTCCTGCTACTTGGATTGGTTCAGGTTATTATGTAAATCTAGTTGTTTATAAAAATGGTGGATATTATGCTTCATACTCTTTAAAAGATATATCATCTACATGGAGTGGAGGATATTGGACTCCAGCAATTTCTATTAATGGAATTTATATGCCAACTGGAACTTATACTTTCTATTTTCAAAGTAATGCTACAGATCCAGACTTTAATGCCCATATGGCTACTGTTGTTGTAAGTTAAAAAGAATCTAAGCTAGATTCTTTTTAACTAATTTATTTAAATAGATTGATTATTACAAATTTAAATGCTATTATTAATTATAACCTTTTGGAGGTGGCAGTATGAAAAAAATTATTTTAACTGGAGATAGACCCACTGGTAATTTGCATTTAGGACACTATGTAGGATCTCTAAAGAATAGAGTAGAATTACAAAATCAGAGAGATTATGATGAAATGTATGTCTTTATCGCTGATGTCCAGGCTTTAACAGATAATTTTAATAATCCTAGAAAAGTTAGAGATAATATTAAAGAAGTTGCTATAGATTACCTATCAGTTGGTCTTGATCCTACTAAAGTAACAATCTTTATTCAAAGTATGATACCAGAATTAGCTGAACTTACAGTGTATTATATGAATTTAGTGACATTAGCAAGACTTGAGAGGAATCCAACGGTTAAAAGTGAAATAAAGCAAAAAGATTTTGGAAATAGTATTCCTGTTGGCTTTTTAAATTATCCTATTAGCCAAGCAGCAGATATAACAGCTTTCCAATCTACAATAATTCCAGTAGGGGATGATCAATTACCTATGATAGAGCAAACTAGGGAGATAGTTAGAAGTTTTAATAATATATATGGAGATACCCTTGTTGAGCCAAATGCTTTAATATCCGATAATAAAATATGTAGAAGATTACCTGGTACTGATGGTAAAGCTAAGATGAGTAAGTCATTAGGTAATTGTATTTATTTAAAAGATGATAGTGAAACTGTTAAAAAGAAAGTTATGAGTATGTATACAGATCCTAATCATATAAGAGTAGAAGATCCTGGAGATACCAAGAATAATGCAGTATTTATATATTTAGAAGCCTTAGCAACTAATGAACATTTTAAAAAGTATTTATCTGAATATAATAATCTTGATGAGTTAAAAGCCCATTATGAAAAAGGTGGTTTGGGTGATGTAAAAGTAAAAAGATTCTTATATGATGTTATAGAAGATATATTATCTCCAATAAGGGAAAGAAGAAAATATTATGAAGAAAATATTGATGTAGTTTATGATATTTTAAGAGAGGGAACAAATAAAGCTGTAAAGAA
>CALVVB010000058.1 GCA_944363735.1 uncultured Bacilli bacterium
GAACTATTATATCAAGGCCTTGATGTAAGTATCTCTTTAATAATGCCTGGTGCCTATTATACAGGTTTTAATGATTTAATGATTGATAATAAATCTAAAGATGAATATATACTTAAAGATAAAGCTTTAACTATCTCTAAATATCAAAAGATTATGTTTAGTATTATAGAGAATGTTGATTATATGGATTTAGTTAAAGAAGTAGTTAGAGAACTAGAGAAACCTAATCCTAAATTTATTATAAGTAGACCACTTAGTCAGAAAATATTTACAAAACTTTATATCTTAATTAAGACATTTATAGTATAATATACCATGTATAAAAAAAGAGGGATGTAAATGGATGCCAAGACATATTTAAATAATATAAGAGATAAGAATGATGATAATAGTCTTAAGTATGATAAGATGATTAGTGAGATTCCTTATATTACGAATCCTAAAGATTTAGATAAATTAAAAGAAATACTTACTGAGTTAAGAAATGAAAATAAAGATTTATATGATTATATTGTTTCTTTATTAAAGAAGACTGATGACTTAAATGAGTTATTTCTTTTATATAAAGAGTATAAAGAAGCGAAGCTAAGAGAAGAAGTACTAGATAGTGAGGTTAGATCTAAGACAACAGAATTTAATAACATTAAAGAAGATTTAAGTGATAAAGAAGATAATTTAAAAGACTTTGATAAAGTTGCTAAAGAACTTAAATCTACTGGTAAAATTCTTGATGATTTAAGTTCTACTACTAGTATTAATTTAGATAGAACATTTATAGATTTAGAGAAAGAAGAGTCTAAAAGACTAGGATTTGGCACTAAAGCCTTACTTGCTCTTGGTAGTTTTCTTGCTTTTAAAAATAATCATAATATCGTTGGAACTTTACTTGCAACATATCTTTCTTATAAAGTATTAGGGGAGTTATCTTCATCTAGTAAGAATAATTATATAGATTTATGTAATGAATATATAGATAGTTTGGAGTCTTATAAAGATAATGCAATAGAAGTAGAGAAAAACTTATTAAGTAACCTTGATAATATAGAAAAAGTGGAGAAAGAATTAAAAACTAAATATAAAGCTTATCTAAAAGAGTCTGAATTTAAAAGAATCTTTAAAGTAATAGATGATATTAAAGATACAGTTAAATATAGTCTAAAGGATATAGATAAAACTAAAGATGATATAGATAGAAGTATAGATAATGGTAAAGCGAAAGTAAAGGTAATGGAAGGGTAAAAATGTTTAGTAAGTTTATAGATGACGAGACATTTTGTGGTAAAGAGTATGCTAATGATAAATTTCCTAATACTTCTTACTATATAAGTTTTAGAGATTGTACTTTTACCAATATAGATTTTAGTAATAGTGATTTAGAAAAGATAGATTTTAAATCATGTAAGTTTAAAAATTGTGACTTTCGTAATGCTAATTTTAGTAATAATGGGATAAAAGAATTAACATTCATTAACTGTAATTTGTTGGGAATAGATTTTAGTAGTAGTTCTTTAACAGATTCTACTATTAATGATTCTAATTTAGATTATAGTAATTTTTCTTTAGTTAAGTTTAATAACTTTATATTTAATAATTGTTCCCTTAAAAATTCTAGTTTTAATGAAGTTAAACTAAAGAAAGTATTATTTAATCATTGTAAATTATGTAATGCAGAATTTTTACATACTTCACTTGATAAAATAAAATTAAATACCTGCGATATAAATAGTATAAAAGTATCTTTAGAAGACTTAAGAGGGGTTATTGTTAATATGAATCAAGCTTTAGATTTGAGCCTGTTATTAGGTATTAAAATAGAAGAGAGTGATTAGATTGAATATATATGCTCATAGAGGTTTATTTGAAAATAAAAAAATAGTAGAAAATACTATTAGTGCTTTTAAGAAAGCTTTATTAAATAATTTTAATATAGAACTTGATATTAGAGTAACTAAAGATAATAAAATAATAGTTTTTCACGATTCTAATATTAAAAGATTAACTGGTATAGATAGTTTAGTTAAAGAGATGACATATGAGGAGTTAAGTAATGTTAAACTTTTAAATACAACAGATAAAATACCTCTTTTAGAAGATGTATTAAAGTTAGTAAACGGTAGAGTCACTTTACTGATAGAAATTAAAGTAAATCTTTCTAATAATACTTTAAATGAATTAAATAAGTTATTACTTGATTATAATGGTAAAGTATTATTACAAAGTTTTAATCCTGTAATAATTAGAAAAATGGCTTATACAAGCTTAAAAAGATATAAGATGGGTATTTTATTAACTAACGAATATAAAGGCTTTAAAAAAGTTTTATATGATGTTTTTACTTATAAATATTTAATAAAACAAAAATATATTAGTTTTATATCTAGTCCTAAAGAATTAGTACTTAAAGTAAAAGAAGTTTCTTTAAAAGAAATATTTATATGGACTATTAAAACTAAAGAAGAATTTATTAAGTATAAGAAATATAGTAATAATTTGATATGTAATGAAAAAGGAATAGTTAGAGATAAGTAACTATTCCTTTTAAATTTTATTTCTTTTTCTTGTCTTTTACTAATGTAATATTCTGTATTAAATCTCCATTAATTAAACGAATTACATTTTTATCTTCTACTTTTACCCAATTATCTTCAACATCAATAATTTTTACTTCTGTACCAAATGAATTATTAAATAATATAATAGTACATGTTTTACCAATAAATTCTTTTATTAGTTTTTCTGGCATTTTTCTTTTTCTTCCTTTCTTCTTTCTTATTATGTTAAACATAATAAGATTTTTTCTTTTATTTTTGGAAATCAATATATAAATTAATATTAAAATTAATATAATCAAAAAATATGCATTAATAATATATCATCTCCAATCCATTAAAAATATATTAACATAATATAATTGGTATTTCAATAAATATATGTTAAAAAAACAAAAAAACTAGGTGTGGAGCCTAGTGATTATTAAATGGTAGCGAGAGGGGGATTCGAACCCTCGACCTTTCGGGTATGAACCGAGCGCTCTAGCCAACTGAGCTATCTCGCCATAAAACATTAGCAAGATTATATTACCACAATTCATTAAATTTGACAATATATTTTTTGCTTTTTTCATAAGTGATACTAATTATACTAATTATATTATTAACTAATCAATTCTAAATATACATATAAAAAAGAAGTAATATTCAAATACTACT
>CALVVB010000059.1 GCA_944363735.1 uncultured Bacilli bacterium
CTATTTTTGATGATGGCGCACTGATTTATGATAGAGAATTTAGTAAATTAGAAATATTTGGGAATGTTTTAACTTTTACCCCCAAATAATATTTGATAAATTTTAGATGAAGTGAAAAGAGGGTAGCTATGGTTTTATTTTTGACTAGTAATATTGGTGGCATAAAAAAGGAAAAAGAGAAAAAAATACCTGTAGAGTTTTATTCAAAAAATCAATTTTTATTAAATATGAAAAAAAGTTTGAAAAGTAATAAAAAGTTTGTTTTAATTGCTAGTAATCCGTTTAATTTTGAACAAAACGATAAATTTTTAGAAATGGATATAGAAGCATTAAAATTATCTGGTTTATCTTTTGATGAATACTTAATATTAGATAATAGAAACAAAACTAAAATTCCTGAAGTTTTAAAGGATAGTTCATTGATATTTTTATGTGGTGGAAATACATATATTCAAAATCAATTTTTTAATGAAATAAATTTAAAAAAATATATTAAAGGGTTGTATTCAACTATTGTTGGTATTAGTGCAGGTGCTATTAATTGTGCAGAAGAGGTTTTCAATAGCCCAGAAGAAGATGATGATTTATCTAATTCCTCTATATTGGTAGGATTAGGTTTAACTGAATTTAATATAGAACCTCATTTTGATATAAATAATGATAATACAATTCAAAATAAAGCTGTTTTAAATGAGTCTTATAAGAGGGTACTTTATGGTTTACCTGATGGTTCTTATATTAATGATAATAAAGTTTTTGGAAAATGTTATAGAATTTATCAGGGTAATGTTGAGTTAATATGTCAAGATAATGAAGTAGTAAAATTAATTTAGGAATTTTTATGTATGTGTTTGTGATTATGTATGGAATAATTTAGAAATAATAACTAATTATGCTAAAGATAAATATAATGTTCCTATATATTTATTTGGTTCTAGTTTTGGTGGTTATGCTGTTTTAAATAGATTTATTAGAAGGAATAATGATATAGGAAAAACAGTGTTAATGTACCATGCTAAATTATTTTGATGATAATGAATTTATGCCATTATACAATAATATTAAAATATAGAAAGAGGCTTATTTAGAATTTAAGAGAGATTTGTTTAGGAAAGAATTTAGAATTAATACTATTGAAAATGCTAAACATGAGTTATACGATTATGATAAAGAAATTATAGATTTGTTGAAATATTAGATATTTAAATAATTTTTAATATTTATTATATGGAGGTTAATTTATGGGCAAAAGAGTTAGTGTTAGAGGAATTATTTTTGATGGTGATAAAGTATATACTATTTTTAGAAGAAGAGTTAATGGTAAGAAGTCTTTTAATGAGTATTATGTTATACCTGGTGGAGGATTAGAAAAAGGTGAAACTTTAGAAGAAACATTAAGACGAGAATTAAAGGAAGAACTATCAATAGATACTGATATTATAGGTTATTTAGGATTTGATGAAAATGATACTTCTATTGCTCATTTTTTTAAATGTAGAATAATTAAAGGTATTCCTACTCTTGGTGGAGAAGAATTAGAAAGATGTTCTAAAGAAAATTACTATGAAGTTAGAAAAGTTAATATTTATTATTTAAATAGTATTGATATATTGGCAAAAAATATGATAATTAAAGCTTATAATAATGAGTTTATAAAATTCTAATTGTATTAGAAAAGTGGCTTTTTTAGTAATGTTTAGTATGTTTTAATATTAAGTAATTTAAATAATATTTAATTGATATGAGAAGGAGAAATGGCATGGATATATTTAATTTAAAAAAGGGTGATAAAGTAGCAATCGTCTCTTTATCTAGTGGTATTTTAGGTGAAAAGTTTGCAGAACATGAATTGAAACTTGGGATAAAAAGATTAAAGGAATTTGGTCTTATACCTATAGTAATGAATAATTCTTTAAAAGGAATTGATTACTTAAAAATGCATCCAGAAGCTAGGGCAGAAGATTTAAAGCAGGCTTTTATGGACAAGGATGTTAAAATGATTATTACTGCTATTGGTGGTGATGATACTTATAAAACTATTCCTTATTTACTGGATGATAAAGAATTTATAAATGCTGTTAAGGAGAATCCTAAAATTTTTACAGGTTTTTCTGATACGACAAATAATCATTTTATGCTTCATAAACTTGGGTTATCTACATTTTATGGTCCTTGCTTTTTAGTCGATTTAGCTGAACTTGATAAAGAAATGTTACCATATACAAAGAGCTATTTTGAAAAGTATTTTTCAGATAATGAAATTATAGAAATAAAATCTAGCAAAGTATGGTATGAAGATAGAAAAAGTTATGATGTATCACAAGTTGGTATACCACGAACTATGCATAATGAAGTTCATGGCTTTGAAACTATTAAAGGCAGTGGTATAGTTACAGGAAAATTATTTGGTGGATGTATTGATAGTATATATGATATGTTAGTTGGAGAGCGTTATGGTGATGAAAATATTATTTTTGAAAAATATAAATTACTTCCTAGCTTAGATGAGTGGCAAGAAAAAGTTTTGTTTTTGGAAACTTCTGAAGAAACTCCTACTCCTTTAAAACTTAAGAAAATTTTATTAGAATTTAAAGTAAGAGGTATACTTGATAATGTTAAAGGAATAATTGTGGGCAAACCTATTGATGAAATATATTATGAAGAGTATAAGAAAGTTTATCTTGAAGTAATGAAAGATTGCGATACACCTATAATGTATAATATAAATTTTGGTCATGCATCACCTAAGTGTTTTTTGCAATATGATGCAGAAGCGACTGTTGATTATGATAAGAAAACTATTGTAATTAAATCTAAAAAATTAACTTTGTAATAGTGTTACTTTAAAATTAGTAGCAAAATAGGCCTTTTTACATATTTTAATGTAGAGGTGAATATTATGAATGAGCGAATAGTAACAGGTGTAGTTGTTGACGCAGGACA
>CALVVB010000060.1 GCA_944363735.1 uncultured Bacilli bacterium
TTGAAAAGTAAAAGATTGTTTTTAGTGTCTAAATAGTGATATAATATTCAAGGAAAGTAGTGATAAAATGAAAAGGAAAATAAAATTTTTATTAATAGGACTTTTTATAGTTATTTTAACTGGTTGTAATAATAGTAATACTATTACAGAAATTAATTATAGTAAATTAGAAGATATGATTGATAATAAAGATAGTTTTATTTTAGAAATTGTGCAAACAGGATGTAGTCATTGTGAAGAGTTTTCTCCTAGATTTAAAGCTGTTTTAAAAACTAATAATTTAAAAGCTTATTCTCTTAATTTGTATAATTTAAATAATGAAGAAAGAGAAAAATTCAGTAAATTAACAACTAATGTAACTGGTACGCCTACTGTATTGTTTTTCAAAGATGGAAGCGAAACAAGCATTAAGATAAATGGAGCGGTATCTAATGAAAAGATAGAAGAACGTTTAAAAGATGCTGGATATATAGAATAAAAAAATAAATAGTTTGATATCAAACTATTTATTTTTTTTAGCATCTCTTTTTTTTCTTTCTTCTGTATTTAAAATACGTTTTCTAAGTCTAATAAAGTTAGGTGTTACTTCTACTAGTTCATCTGAATTTATATAGTCAAGCGCATATTCTAATGTTATTTGACGAGGTCTTTTTAATACAACAGTATGGTCACTTCCAGCAGCACGCATATTTGTTAGTTGTTTACCTTTAACAACATTAACTGCTAAATCATTATCTCTATTACATTCTCCTATAATCATACCTTCATATACTTCTGTCCCTGGCTCAATAAACATAGTTCCTCTATCTTCAAGGTTACCAATAGAGTAAGCTGTTGCATTACCATTTTCTACAGAAACCAAAACGCCTAGCTTACGTTCTCCAATATCAACATTTTCATAAGGTTTATATTCACTAAAAGTATGATTCATTATTCCGTATCCTTTAGTCATTGTCATAAAGTCTGTTGAAAAACCAATAAGCCCACGAGATGGAATAGTATAGTTAAGACGAACTTGATTTTCAAAATTAGTCATGTTTTCCATAACTCCACCACGAGTACCAAGATGTTCAATAACACTACCTACTACATCTTCTGGAACTTCTATTTGTAAATCTTCCCAAGGTTCACACTTAACACCATCTATTTCTTTAATAATTACTTTAGGTTTAGATACTTCAAGTTCAAAGCCTTCACGACGCATATTTTCTATTAATATACCAAGATGAAGTTCACCACGACCAGAAACAAGGAAACTATCACTACCTGTACTTTCTACTCTTAAAGATACATCTTTTTGTGTCTCACGAATTAATCTTTCTTCAATCTTACGAGCTGTTAAAATCTTACCATCACGACCTACAAATGGACTAGAGTTAGTTCCAAAAGTCATTTGTAATGTTGGTTCATCTATATGTAGAATAGGTAGTGGTAAGTTATCTCCCATACTACAAATTGTCTCACCTACTGATATATCAGCAAGACCAGCGATAGCGATAATATCTCCTGCTTCAGCTTGTTCAATTTCTATACGATTATATCCATAATAACCAAATAATTTTTGAATTCTAAAGTTTTTAACAGAACCATCTAATCTAATACAACTAACCATTTCTCCTGTTTTAATAACACCGTTATGAACACGACCAATACCAATACGTCCAACGAACTCATTATAGTCTAATAATGCTGGTTGAAATTGTAATGGCTTAGAGTTATCTCCAGTAGGAGCAGGTATCTTTTCAATTATTAAATCTAGTAATGGCTCAAACCCCTTCTTTTGTGTACTTATATCATCTGATAAACTACAAGTCTCATTTAAAGCACTGGCATAAACTACAGGAAAATCAAGTTGCTCTTCATCTGCACCAAGCTCTATAAATAAATCTAGTACTTCATCAACAACGGCACTACATCTTGCACTAGGCTTATCTACTTTATTAATAACTACAATTGGTTTAACTCCTGCTTCAAAAGCTTTCTTTAAAACAAATCTAGTTTGTGGCATAGCACCCTCATAAGCATCAACAACAAGAATAACACCATCTACCATATTCATAATTCTTTCTACTTCTCCACCAAAATCAGCATGACCTGGAGTATCAAGAATATTTATACGGTATTCATTATAATCTAACGCTGTTGTTTTAGCTAATATGGTAATACCACGCTCTTTTTCTAGAGCATTAGAATCCATTGAAACATTACTTACATCTTCATTATCACGAAACATACCAGATGTTTTCAATATACCATCTACTAATGTTGTTTTTCCATGATCAACATGGGCAATAATTGCTACATTTCTTTTTTTCATATAATTCACACTCCAAAATACGTTCTAAATTATATCATACATTAAAGAAAAATACTAGTCTTTTCTAGCATTTAAATTGATCTTATTATTAGTTCTTTATATTAAAGTTAGAACATAAGAAATAAAATAAATTTTATTTCGCCCTTGTCGTTACCTCCAAGGATTCCTACTTCATAGATAAGGT
>CALVVB010000061.1 GCA_944363735.1 uncultured Bacilli bacterium
GTGTCTTTCCAGAAAGGAGAACAGCGCCACTCCGGATGTTCCGCCTAAAGATAGTCTATATCCGTTCCATTTCCAGCCTTCCATCTCCTGCAAAGTGGCATGGGAAAGCGCATCTATAGGCGCTTCAAATACAGCGACCTGCCGGCTCCCCGGATGTTCCGGCGGATAGCAGAAACTGTATCTCTTGTCGCTTCCATAGACGTCCTTTTTCAGCTTTCCCATAATGCTCCGCATACAGGCAAATCTCGCTTTCTTTTCATCATCCTTTCCGACAAATACACAGACTGCTTCACCTTTGTACCTGGACTCATAAAAAATTCCTAACCTGAAACACTTCAGGATCACCTCACTGCTGATCCCTCTACGCCGCAAGTAGGATACCGCAAATGTAGCACACCGCCTGGCCCAGGGAAGGGAGAAAGATTCCGCTGATGGATTTCCCTGCTTTCTTTGCTCTTCTGCTGTTCTTCTCTCCTGATCCGTTTCTGTCCTGGAACTCTTCGGGATTGATGTTGAACGCGGATCCATGCCAATCAGTTGATTTACTGCATCGACCAGATCATATCCCCGGATCTCAATCAGATAATCTAATGCATTGATACTTCGCCCCCTGCTGTTCCAATACCAATATTTTTTCCCAGTAACATATACCAGGCTGTCGTGCTCCCTGTGCCTGTAATTCGGTCCATCTCGTTTCAATACCGTCGGCTCATGGAACTGCAGATATGCAAACAGATCCGTCTCCCTGGCCTGTTGGATCTGTTCTTTGGTCACGCCCGGCATGTCAACTGTATGATTCCATTCAGTACCATACTGCACCTCCCTGCTTCTGAAAATTTATCCATACAGATCGTGATTCACCTCCGCCCTGTAATAACTGTCCATTGTCGTCGGCGCATTGAATAGCGCTGCCAGCAGATAGGCTTTGATATTGCTAATCTTCGCCGTGTTCCTGTCCATACACTCAAAGACATACTCCAGATGTCCGGAGTTCAGCTTCAGGAACCGGCTCCGGACAATTTCTTTCGGATAGTCTTCCCCCGCAATACGGATATATGGTCGTCTGGCAGCCACTGTTTCAAGTATCAGTTCTACGGTTTCATCCATGCGCTCCTTCCCATAACGGCTGATAAGGCACTCATACTCCACGTTATCCCGGATGATCTCACGATATGCATCCACCAGATCAGATCCATCAATCCCATCCCGGATCTCTGTATCACCATCAGCAGATGGATGGATTGATAGATCCGTTCTTAATTTTTTCGTAATTGGTGGATCAGTCTTTTGTATATTAGTATTTAATTGTGCCGGTTTTTCCTGTCCAGGTTTCTCCTGTTCAGGCTTTGCCTGTCCTGAATTTACCTGTCCTGGATTTTCCCGTTTAGGTGAACCACTCTCTCCACTGACCTCCGCAGGTGTCTCATGTATCGTGTACTCAATATCTCCCAACTGACCATTTTCACACCGGAGGCGCCGTCTCGTCAGATATCCATACCGTTCCAGTTCTTTCAGCGCAGTACCGATAGAATCAACTCCCTCCTTACAGATCTGCGCCAGCCCTTTCGTGGTATAATCCCAATCCTCCGGGAGCGACAGCATCAGCGATAAAAGCCCTTTCGCTTTTAAAGACAGCTTCGGATTGCGAAGATGATGGTTGCTCATAATCGTAAAATCTTTTGTCTTTTCCACACGGAATACAGCCATACTGCGCGCCTCCTCTCTGTTGTCCTATTTACAAATCGCGGTCTCTATGCTCATAATGCAGATGCCCTGCTGATACCTTTGCATGATTTCTGATCTTAATATGCCTGTTCTCCTGATTTTTCAGGGCTTTCTTATACCCTTCATCCGTCAGGAAAAGACGCATCCGGTCTCCTTTATCTCCAATTGGAGAGTCAGAAGATAATACATCAAAGACGATCATGTGCTTTGTATCCTCTGCAAATCTCTCCAGAGCCATAATGTCATGTCCTTTCAGTTTATCCGCCCGGGACTGCCGTCTTGCTTCCGCAATCATTTCTCCGACTGTGCGGGGAGGATAAGGCAGCTTGTAATTGCTCTGAATATCTTTCACTAGATCCATACATTCATCCGCCGACATATTCCGCAGCTTATCTGCCAGACTTTGAGCCGCTTCACGCTGCTTAGGATCTGTCGTATACCGGGCTGTAAGATAAAGCTCATTGAGCACTTTTGTCTGACAGTCTCCCTCGACCTGAAAGAGCTGCCGTTTTTCCAATTCATTCAATTCCATACTGTGTTCCCCTTTCTAAAAAAGGCACAAAAAAAGCCCGACAGTAAAACTTAAAATTTACCATCGGGCAACATACCGGAACCCATCCAGCAACGCAATTCCGGTTCATTTTTCGGTTAACAATCAAATGCCTGCTTTCTTAAGCAGACAGCCTTTTTTGCCCCCAAGGGGCATGTTTCAAAATAAAATAAAACCCGTAAACGTTGAATTTACGGGCTTTGTGAGCTCCCCCTGTTGGACTTGAACCAACGACACTTCGGTTAACAGCCGAATGCTCTACCGACTGAGCTAAGGAGGATCATTGTGAGGTTTGCACAAATATCAAACCTGTTTTTTGTTCATCCTGTCTTAGCCCTTTCCGGTATGTAACCGTGTCGTGTGCTCTACCGACTGAGCTAAGGAGGAATATTTAACTGTCGAAGTATACCTTCAAAACTACATACAAAGAATAATCATCCATCAGCCTATTCCCGCTTTGGTTATGCCCTCGACCTATTAGTAACAGTCAGCTCCATGTGTTACCACACTTCCACCTCTGCCCTATCTA
>CALVVB010000062.1 GCA_944363735.1 uncultured Bacilli bacterium
TACTATAATTTTATAAATTGATCTTTACCTACTCCACATAATGGACATTTCCAATCATCTGGAAGGTCTTCAAATTTAATTTCTTCTTTATCGTCATCATAAATGTATCCACAAATAATACATTTATATTTATTTCCTTCTTGTTTCAATGTGTTATCCTCCTCTCTTATATATGTTGGTGCTTTTTCTGGAGATTTTCCTTTCAATATTTCATGATAATATTTATAAGTCATTGGTATATCATTAGTCAATTGTTCTAATTTTTTTACTCTAATTAGAAATATATCATGAGTTTTTACATTTATTATATCAATAACATCTCCGATGATATAAGCACAACTGCCTTCTTTAACAACTGGCATATTATTTATTTCTTCATAGATTGTCTCTTTAAATTTATCTATATCTTTTGATGAAAAATAACCAAATCTTCCAATTAATTCTTTATTAGCTTTTTCTGATAATATTGAAATACAACATTTCTTTGTTTCTTTAAGGACTTTATGTGTATAATTGTCTTTATTTAAACTAATAGCAATAATTGGATTTTCTGAAGTTATTTGTGTTACTGTATTTATAATACAACCAACATTATTGTTTTTATCTTTTGTAGATATTACATACATACCGTAGGTTATATTATTTAAAATTGTTAAATCCATAATTTTTCTCCTTTCATAATTATTATATCATAATAATTGATTAAAAAAGCTTATATTGTAATTTATTTTTCTTGTTGTTATAATAAAATAAAGAAGAATGAGGGGATAGAGGGAGGATATATTATGAGTAAATTTGATGATGATTATATTAGTTTAGCGAAAGAAATATTATCTAAAGGTATTGAGGTAGAGAATAGAACTGGTGTTAATACTATTAAACTTCCAAGTTATAATTTGGAATTTGATTTAAGAGAAGAGTTTCCTATATTGCAGACAAAACAGACATTTTATAAGAATGCTATAATTGAAATGCTTTGGATTTGGCAAATGCAATCTAATGATGTAAGAGAACTTCATAAACGTGGTGTTCATATTTGGGATGAATGGATGGTTGATGCAGATGGAATTTATCGTATTTATGAACCTAGTACTGATAATTTTGATAAAGATAAGGAAGTAGTTGTTTTAGATCCTTTAAGTGTTTCTGTTGATAATCCTAATGGAGAGTTGAAGCCTAAATGTGGTAAAGACGGTAATGTGATGACTGCTAAAAGTTTAATAGAAGGGAAAAATATTAAAGCGGCCAAATTTTATGGTAAAGAATATGCTTATACGACTGGTACTGCTTATGGATTTATCTCTAACAGATATAAATTTACGCAAAATTTAATTAATACTTTGAAGAATAATAAAACTGATAGAAGAATGGTTTATACTTTATTGCAGAATGAATTTTTAAGAACGGCTGTTTTGCCTCCTTGTGTTTGGTCTACAGAATGGGATGTTACTGGTGATACATTAAACTTGTCTGTTCATCAGAGAAGTTGTGATACGGCTTTAGGCTTACCATTTAATGTTACTCAGTATGCAACACTTTTAAAAATGATCGCTCAAGTTACTGATTTAGAAGCTGGTAAGATTAATTATTCTATTAAAGATGCTCATATCTATGTTAATCAAGTAGATGGTATTCTTGAACAAATTGAAAGATATAAAAGATATAGAGAACTGTTAGATCAATATAAAAACAGTTTAAATGACTTTAAAAATTATGAAATGTGTTTAAATTTATTTCTTGAAAAGTTGGAAGAAAAAAATATTGAAGAAACAGAATATATTAAGAATTGTAGATTAGATAAAAAAATCATTGATATTATAGATAGTGATGAGAAACCTTATCTATGGTTAGATGAAAGTGTTAAAGATTTCTTTTGTTTTGATAATTCTAGAGAACTAAAACATTCTAAAGTTAAGAGTTATAAGCATATGGGTAGAATAAATTTTCCTATTACACAATAAATACACAGCATTTGTAAGGTAAACTTACTAAATACGGAAAAAGCTTCAGAATATAGTGCTTATAATTATACTTTATCACTTGCTGGTAGTGAAGATAGAGTCTCTAATAATTATGATAAAGTTAGGGTTTATACTAAATAAAAGAGATAAATGCAACAAAAATAGTTGCATTTTTATAATGGTCAAATTTTAAAAAATATATTGACAAGCAACTGCATATAATGTTATAGTATTTTTGCTAATTTAAATTTAGTTTTGCCAATGGCAAAATTTTATTTAAAAGTAAAATGATACACCTGGATATGTGTAAAGAAAGGAGTTAATGATTACAATGCCTACAGTAAATCAATTAGTTCGTAAAGGTAGAGGAAAGAAAACTCGTAAGAGTAAGGCTCCAGTACTTTTAGTAGGGGTTAATTCAATTAGAAGAAAACAAACAAATAATCCATCTCCTCAAAAGCGTGGAGTTTGTACTCGTGTTGGTACTAAAACACCTAAGAAACCAAACTCAGCTTTACGTAAGTATGCTCGTGTTAGATTAAGTAATGGTAAGGAAGTAGATACATACATTCCTGGTATTGGACATAACTTACAAGAGCATAGTGTTGTATTAGTTCGTGGAGGACGTGTTAAGGACTTAATCGGAGTTCGTTATCATATTATTCGTGGCGCACTAGATACAGCAGGAGTTAAAGATAGAAAACAAGGTCGTAGTAAATATGGTGCTAAGAAACCTAAAGATTAAAAATGTGCTAAGAGATAATTGATAGAATTTGGAAGGAGGATAAACTATGCGTAAAAGACGTGCTGTTAAAAGAGATATTTTACCAGATCCTATATATAAGTCTAAAACTGTTGCTAAACTTATTAATACAGTTATGCTTGATGGTAAAAAAGGTGTTGCACAAACTATCGTTTATGATGCTTTTAATATCGTTAAAGATAAGACTGGTAAAGATTCTTTAGAAGCTTTTAATGAAGCGATGGAAAATATTAAACCTCTTTTAGAAGTTAAATCTAGAAGAGTTGGTGGTGCTAATTATCAAGTTCCTCAAGAAGTTACTCCAGCGAGAGCTGAAGCTTTAGCTTTACGTTGGTTAGTTGGATTTTCTAGAAAACGTGGAGGACGTGGAATGGCTGATAATTTAGCTAGTGAAATTATAGATGCATCTAATGGAACAGGTGCTGCTGTTAAAAAACGTGAAGATACTCACAGAATGGCAGAAGCTAATAAGGCTTATGCACATTATCGTTGGTAGGAAGGAGAAATTATGGCAAGAGATACGTCTTTAGAGAAGACAAGAAACTTTGGAATTATGGCTCATATCGATGCTGGTAAGACTACAACTACCGAGCGTATTTTGTTCCATGGTGGTAACATCCATAAAATTGGAGAAACTCATGATGGTGCTAGTCAAATGGACTGGATGGAACAAGAAAAAGAACGTGGTATTACAATTACATCTGCTGCTACTACAGTACACTGGAAAAATCATCGTTTTAATATAATCGATACTCCAGGACACGTAGATTTTACTATCGAAGTTAGTCGTAGTTTAAGAGTTTTAGATGGTTCTGTAGCTTTGCTTGATGCTCAAGCTGGTGTTGAACCTCAAATGGAAACAGTTTGGAGACAAGCTGATGAATTTATGGTACCTAGAATTATTTTTGCAAATAAAATGGGCAAAATGGGTGCTGACTTTAATTATAGTCTTAAATCAATTAAAGATCGTCTAGGAGTTAATGCTAAACCTATAGAGTGGCCAATTGGTGCTGAAGATGATTTCCGTGGAGTTATTGATTTAGTTACTATGAAAGCAATAGAGTTTGATGGTAACCCTGAAGAAAATGCAAAGGAAATTGAAATTCCTGCTGACCTAAAGGATTTAGCAGAAGAGAAACATGCAGACTTAATTGATAGTGTGGCTGAATTTGATGATGAAATGATGGAGGTTTATCTTGACGGTGGAGAAGTAACTGTTGAGATGATTAAACGTGCTATACGTAAAGGATGCCTTGCAACTAAATTCTTCCCAGTTATGTGTGGAGATGCTTTAGGCAATAAAGGTATTAAACCTTTAATGGATGCAGTTATTGATTATTTACCAAGTCCTGTAGATGTAGAATCTATTAAAGGACACAATCTAAAAGGAGAAGAAGAAGTTCGTCATCCAAGTGATAGTGAACCATTTAGTGCTTTAGCATTTAAAGTTATGACTGATCCTTTTGTTGGACGTTTAACATTCTTTAGAGTTTACTCAGGACATTTAGCTAGTGGTAGTTATGTACTTAACTCTACTAAAGATTCTAAAGAAAGAATTGGTCGTATATTACAAATGCATGCTAATACTCGTAAAGAGATTAGTGATGTATATACTGGTGATATAGCTGCTGCTGTTGGACTTAAGAACACTACTACTGGTGATACATTATGTGATGAGAAGAAACCTATTATTTTAGAGAAACTTATTGTTCCTGAACCAGTTATTCAACTTGCTGTTGAACCTAAATCTAAAGCTGATCAAGATAAGATGGCACTTGCATTACAAAAACTTGCTGAAGAAGATCCAACATTTAAAGTTCATACTGATCATGAAACAGGTCAAACTGTTATCGCTGGTATGGGTGAGTTACACCTTGATGTATTAGTTGATCGTATGAAACGTGAATTCCATGTTGAAGCAAATGTTGGTGCACCACAAGTTGCTTATCGTGAAACTATTAAGCAAACAGCTGAATGTGAAGGTAAATACATTAAACAATCTGGTGGTCGTGGACAATATGGTCATGTTTGGATTAAATTTGAACCAAACCCTGATAAAGGTTATGAGTTCGTTGATCAAATCGTAGGTGGTGTTGTTCCTCGTGAATATATTCCTGTTGTAGATAAGGGATTACAAGAAGCAATGCAAACTGGTATTTTAGCAGGATACCCTATGATTGATGTTAAAGCAACATTATATGATGGTTCATACCATGATGTTGACTCTAGTGAAATGGCATTCAAGATAGCTGCATCTATGGCTTTAAAAGAAGCTAAAAATAAGTGTCAAGCAGTTCTTCTTGAACCAATCATGAAAGTTGATGTTACTACACCTGATGAGTACTTTGGTAATGTTATGGGGGATTTAACAAGTAGACGTGGTCGTCCGCTTGGACAAGAATCTTTAGGAAATGTGGTTAAATTATCAGCAATGGTTCCACTTTCTGAAATGTTTGGTTATGCTACTAACTTACGTAGTAATACTCAAGGTAGGGGTAACTTTGTTATGACATTTGATCATTATGAAGAAGTTCCTAAAAATATTGCTGAAGAAATAATCAAAAAGAGTGGAAATTAATAAAGAAACTCATAAATTTAGTTCTAAACAGTTGCAAATTTAGTAATTGTTAGATAAAATATAAATTGTATAAAAAAAGAGGAGGAAAAAATATGGCAAAACAAAAATTTGATCGTTCAAAACCACATGTTAACATTGGTACAATTGGACACGTAGATCATGGTAAAACTACATTAACTGCAGCTATTACTAAATGTTTACATGATAAAAACCCTGATTGGGCAGACTTTACTGATTATGCAAACATTGATAAAGCTCCAGAAGAAAGAGAACGTGGTATTACTATTAATACTGCACACGTAGAATACCAAACTGAAAAACGTCATTATGCTCATGTTGACTGCCCAGGACATGCTGACTATGTTAAAAACATGATTACTGGTGCTGCTCAAATGGATGGTGCAATTCTTGTAATTGCTGCAACAGATGGAGCTATGGCACAAACTCGTGAACATATCTTATTATCACGTCAAGTTGGAGTACCTCGTATGGTTGTATTCTTAAACAAATGTGATATGGTTGATGATGAAGAGTTAATCGATTTAGTTGAAATGGAAGTTCGTGATTTATTAAACGAATATGGATTTGATGGAGATAATACTCCAGTTATTAAGGGTTCTGCTCTTAAAGCTCTTGAAGGAGAAGAGAAATATGTTAACGCAATCTATGAACTTATGGATGCTGTTGATGAATGGATCCCAACTCCTGAACGTGATACTGATAAACCTTTCTTAATGAGTATTGAAGATGTATTCACTATCACAGGCCGTGGTACAGTTGTTACTGGACGTGTTGAACGTGGACAATTAAAACTTAACGATGAAGTTGAAATCGTTGGTATCCGTGATACTCAAAAGACAGTTGTTACTGGTATCGAAATGTTTAGAAAACAACTTGATTATGCAGAAGCTGGAGATAATGCAGGAGTTTTACTTCGTGGTATCTCTCGTGAACAAGTTGAACGTGGACAAGTTCTTGCTAAACCTGGTAGTGTTAAACCTCACAATAAATTTAAAGCTGAAGTTTACGTACTAAGTAAAGAAGAAGGTGGACGTCATACTCCATTCTTCAGTAACTATCGTCCACAATTCTATTTCAGAACTACTGATGTTACTGGTGTAATTACTTTACCAGAAGGTGTAGAAATGGTTATGCCTGGTGATAACGTAACAATGGAAGTTGAATTAATTCACCCAATTGCTATTGAAAAAGGTACTAAGTTCTCTATCCGTGAGGGTGGACGTACTGTTGGTGCTGGTGTTGTTTCTGAAATTGAAGGATAATAGAAACTTATTAAGA
>CALVVB010000063.1 GCA_944363735.1 uncultured Bacilli bacterium
ACCTTCTTTCTACCTATTATTAACTTAATATTAACATAAATATACATATATTGCAATTATTAACATAGCAGTTTTAATGAAAAAATATACATTTTTAAATGTAAGAAGTGTGGCAAGTTAGATCCTGTTCCTGAATTTATTGTTAATGAACAGATTGGATTTTTAAAATTTATTAAAAAGAAAGACACTCCTAAAATGGAATGTCCTTACTGTGGTTCTACTATGGAACAACTTAAAATTTAAAGTTTTTGCTTTATTCTTTTTGTCGTGATACTAAATTATATTAGTATCATTTTTGTTTTAGGCGTTTTTAAACGCACTTTCCTTATATAAAATAAAATTGACTCTAATTTCTTAAAGTCAATTTATTAAATACATACAAACTTTATACTTCTTGTATAACCGTTATTATCATAGGTTTTGTTTCCATAGTTTTATAAAAGTATTTACCTAATACATCTCTTACTTCTGTTTTGATAGTAGAATATTCTACTCTTTTTGAACCTTCACTTATGTTTCTTTCTATTATCTCTAATGACATACTTTTAATTTCTTCTATTAAGTCTAAATTATCTTTAACGTAGATAAAACCTCTAGTTAATATTTCTGGTCCTGCTAATATCTTTTTAGTTTCTCTATCTAAAGTACAACTTATAATAACAATACCATTTTCACCTAACATTTCTCTATCTTTTAAAACTAAATCTCCTATATCACCATTACTTTTACCATCAATTAAAAGCTCATCTGTTGCAATATGCTCATTTGTAGGAACAAGATTACCTTTAATAAATAAAGCGATATCTCCATTTTGTTTCAAAATAATATTATCTTTAGGTATTCCTAAATCTTCTGCCACTTCCGCATTGGCATATTGATTACGATATTCTCCTTTTACAGGGAAATAGTACTTAGGATTAATTATATTAATTAAAAGCGATAAATCTTCACGAGATGCATGATGCAATAAATGCTTCTTACTAGATAAACTAATAGCATTAACACCAAGCATTGCTATATCATCCATAACTGTTGCAAGTCGTTTCTCTATTCCTTCATAAGCCGGTTCTGTTATAAAAATTGTATCATTAGTATTTAGCTTAATAAACTTATCATAGCCTTTAATTATTCTCTCTAAATTTGCAAAAGGTTTCTCTTTTTCATCTGATATTAATACAACTACATCTTTGTCATTTAAGTTATTTAAATCCCCTATCACTCTTCTATCTATAGTTAAATATTCATTTTTTAAAGCATAATTAATAGTATTTTGTAAAGAATGTCCCATTACAACAATCTTCCTATGTGTTTTACTAACTTCATCAAATATTTCTTGTATTCTATAGAAATGAGCTGGAAAAACTGTTGCAATTATTCTTCCTTTATTTCTTGCTAAAACATTTCTAATAAAGTCACTTACTCTATTATTAGGACTAGTATAACCTTCTCGCTCAGCATACATAGATTCTGCTAAAAGACAAAGTACACCTTGTTTACCAACATAAGCAAGTTTACCTATATCTGTTTTATACAAACCAGTTTCTGTATGATCAAAAGTAAAATCTCCTGTATAAACAATCGCTCCATCCTTTGTATATAAAACATAGCATAAAGCATCAGGAATAGAATGAGTCATAGATATAGGAAAAACACTTTCTTTACCAAAGTCTAATTTATGATGAGGTTTAACTTCTATTAAATGACTCTTTTTTATTTCAGTATCAGTCAAATCTTGTTTTAATATTTCAAGTGTTAGTTTTGCACCATAAATATTAATTTCTGGAATTGATTTTAATATATCAGGAACTGCCCCCATATTACCTTCATGACCATGACTCAAAAAGATTCCTTTTATTCTTTTTTTATTTTTTATTAAATAATCAAAGTTAGGAATAATATAATCTATTCCTAGATTTTTTTCATTATCAAATTTACTTCCGGCATCAAATACATATATATTTTTATCTACTTCAACAACATACATATTTTTACCATTTTCGTTCAGTCCACCTAAACTAAATATTTTTATTTTACTCATTTTTTCTCCTTTCTTTTTATATAGAAACAAAACTTTACTAATTATACACTACTTTAATTATATTTTCAAATTAAAGTTTTTAATTAATAGTTTATCAGCTTCTATTATCTTTCTTTTAACTTCCTTACTTTCTCTTTCATTTTCTATTAGATATTTATCATGATAATTTTTTATTTTATAAAATCTATAATCATTAAGTAAACTTAAATAAATATCATGATTTATATAGAGATTACTTATTATTAGAGCATTACAATAATTAAAGCCTAAACTACTACAGTCTTTTTCTTCAAATCCTTGTTCAGCTGATATAGCGATTCTATCTAGAACTTCAACAGCTATGTTACTACTATCTGCTAAAATAGTTATTCTATCGCTTATTTCAGGATCTATTAATAATTCTTGGTTTTTTAAAATATTCTCTAGATCAAACTCAACAATTTCTTCCCTTATTTCGGTTCCTTCCATTTCTAAGTTAAAAAGAGTTTCTACTAAATGATTATATATATTTGTTTCTCTTGTATCCATAACTATATAGCAAGTTTTTCCAAAGCATTTTTAGCAGCTAACTGCTCAGCTTCCTTCTTACTGCTTCCAACTCCTTCCCCATAGATAATACCATCTACTCTTACTTGCATTTTAAAGGTTTTATCATGAGGAGGACCTGACTCTGAAATTAGTTCATAATAAAGACTCTTTTTAGTGGTTTGAACTGCCTCTTGTAAAGCAGATTTATAATCTGAAAAGAAAGTTACATTAGGATTAGTAACATAAGGGACAATGATATCTAAAATAACTCTTCTAACAGTAGCATAGCCAAAATCTAAGTAAATAGCACCCATAAAAGATTCAAAGATATCAGCGACAATAGCTTTCTTAAGTTTACCTCCATGTAATTCCTCTCCATGTCCTACTTTTATATAGTTGTTAAGTCCTAGACCTAAAGAATACTCATATAAAGCGTTTTCACATACATAACTAGCTCTTACTTTAGTCATAGTACCTTCATTTTCATCATGATTACGATATAAGTAATCAGCCATGACAAGATCAACAACAGCATCTCCTAAAAACTCTAATCTCTCATAATCTTTCTTAGCTTTATGTTCATTAGCATAAGAAGAATGAGAAAATGCTACTTCATAAAGTTTTATATTTTTAGGAGTTATATTTAATCTTTTAAATAATTCATCCATTAATTAACACGTCCTTCCATATGTCTTCTTTAAATCCTGATAATACAATATTTTCACCTACTAAAAGAGGTCTTTTTACAAGCATACCATCAGTAGATAATAACTCTAATTTTTCATCTGAAGTCATATTAGGTAATTTATCTTTTAAATGTAACTCTTTATATAAATTACCGCTAGTATTAAAGAAAGCCTTGATATCTTTACCACTAATTTCAAGAAACTTCTTTAACTCATTCTTAGTAGGATTATCAGTTACTATATTTCTATCAAGATATTTAATATTATTATCATCTAAAAACTTTTTAGCTTTCCTGCAAGTACTACATTTAGGATATTCTATAAATAAATACATTAGTTCATCACCAAACTTATTATACTAAAATTCAAGGCAAAAGAAAAGTAGTGATTAAAAGATAATCACTACTCTAAATTAAGTTTATTTTTAAGAATATAATTAGTTATAGGTGTAACTACTGCTGTAAACACTATAACAAGTCCTATTAATATTCCAAACAAGATATTAACAGCTGATATAACAGTTATTTCACTATCTAGACTACTTACAAAGTCTGGACTAATCACACCTATAAAGGTAAGAGCAAAAGTAAAGTACATCTCATAGATAATATAAAGAACTATATAAGCAAGAAAACTAAAGCCTAATTTATTATTATTTTTTAACTGTCCTAATGCTATAGATAAATAACAAACAGCAAGTCCTGATATATATGCTGCAATCATAAGAACTGTCATAAGTATTAACATAACAACCGCATCACCTGGTATATCCTTAAAGAAGTAAGCTATAGCATTAGCAAAAGTTGTCCATTCTCCATTACCTATTACTAATATTAAAATTGATATAAACATAACAACAATGCTTGATAACATAGTAACAACACTTGTTATAAATTTAGATGTAATAATAGTGCTTTTCTTAACTGGTAAAGTATTAGTTAAATAGCCTCTTTCAGTTGCAAAGTCTAAATAGAAATCTCTAATACTTAAGAAAAATGTTCCTATTACTAATACCATTAATATAACAACATAACTTAATATCATTAATCCATTTAAAGTAGAAAATAAATTAGATGTATCACTTAGATTATTAAGGATAACTGTTAATATAGTAATAACAATTGTGATTAAATAGATTGGTAGTAAAGTCTTATAAAGATTCTTAAAATCATATTTTAATAATTTACCTAACATTTAAATTCCTCCCTAAATAAATCATTAATAGACATATTAGTTTCTTTTCTAATCTCATCTGTACTACCACTTCTTACGACTTTACCATTCTTTAAGAATAATACTTCATCTAATACTTTCTCTAAATCACTAATTAAATGTGTTGAAATAAGTAGTGAAGCATCATTACTGAAATTAGTTAATATTGTATTAATGATATAATCTCTTGCCGCAGGATCAATCCCTCCAATAGGTTCATCTAAGATATATAGTTTAGCCTTTCTACTCATAACAAGTATTAATTGTACTTTTTCTTTAGTACCTTTAGACATTGTCTTAAGTTTCTGATTTAAATCAAGTCCTAACTTACCTATTAACTCCTTCGCTTTGTCTATTCTAAAGTCTTCATAAAAATCTTTAAAATAGTTAAGTAACTCTAGTACTGTCATATTATTATTTAGATAGTTCTTATCAGGCAAGTAAGAGATTAACTTCTTAGTTTCAACTCCAAGGTCTAGCCATTCTACTTTAATAGTACCAGAGTCTTCTTTTAATAAATCATTTATTAACTTAATAAGAGTTGTCTTACCACTACCATTAGGTCCTAAAAGTCCTACGATTTTACCTTTAGTAATGTTAAAGGTAACATCATCTAATACTCTATTATTACCATAACTTTTACTTACATGACTAACTTCTAATAAAGCCATTAAATTTCACTCTCCTTTAGTATTTTCTTAATATCGGTATCACTATATCCCAAAGATTTTAAATTATTAATAAAATCTTGATATAGACTCTTTGCAAGTAATCTTTTCTCTTTTAAGATAAACTCTCTATCATCAGTAACATATTTACCACTAGTTCTAACTGTATAAATAAATCCCTCTTCTTCTAGTCCTTGTAATGCTTTTTGCATCGTATTAGGATTTACTTGATATTTAAGGGCAAAGTCACGAACAGAAGGTATTTTACTACTTGGAAGTAACTCTCCTTTAAATATCTCTTTTTTAATTATCTCTTCTAATTGTAGATAAATAGGTTTATCATTATCAAAAACATAACTTATAATTATCACCTCTTTGTATTATTTTACTAATACAATTATACAATAAATATACGTTAATGTCAAGAAAAAATACCAATTATTAATTTGGTATTTAATTTTTTAATTTAAAAGTTTTAGGTGCATAGTTATAGATTAAGAATAAAGAGATTATTGAATAAAGTATAACAAATATTATCATGATAATTCCAAAAATAAAGGTAGACATTTCTATTCTTGAAATATAATAACATGACCAGTAAGTAATAATACTTGCAATAGTATAAGTAGTACTTTTCATTTCCATGCCTATATTGTAAGGCTGTAATAAATAATATAAGACTAAATTATGTATAGAAAAGAATATAGACATTGAGATAATTGATAGTATGATAATAATATAATTTAAAGGATTAGATGTACCTCCACTTAAAAATAAGAGTATCGCTAGGACTATCGCAAGAACAGTAGTTGGTAATAAGTTAATAACTATTACAGTTTTTAAACGTTCTCTAAATAAAGATAAAACTATTTTTGGTTCTCTATAAAATCTATAGAATAACATAGAATGATCGCAGTTCATAAACATAGCATTAGTAATATTTTTACCAGTATTAATAAAATACATGATAAATAACATATATGGTAGGAGTAATAAAGCAAAGTTATTAACTCCAGTCTTTAAAGCTGGTATAAAATATATAAGTATTCCTAAAACTATTCCTATCATCAAAATAAACACAGTCATCTTTTTGGCACTATCAATTAAGATTTTACGATGACGTTTTACAAACAAATCATGAAAGTATGCAAATCCTCTCTTACTACTAGTTATACCTTTATCAAGAGTAATTTGATTTCTACTAGTAGTAGTTAGTTGTTCCGTATTATTAGATTTATTTACCACAAAGATATTATCGTGTTTTAATAATTCTTTACAAAGATATTGGTAGTTATTATAAGTCAAGATTTTTCTAAAAGATATTACTCCTAGTATTAAAGTAATAATAAAAACTATATAGAAAATATTAACTTGTATAACTAGATTAAAATATGGTAATAAATATCCTATTAATAAAAGCGATATTATTAAACCAAAATATAAAGTCCATGATTTAGGTTTATTCTCATTTATAATAATATTTTTCTTTTTCATGCGATAGAAATAAAAGGCAATAGCAATTGATTTAATACATAATGTAAATATTACTAACATTAAAGCTTGATACCAAGTAATAACATTAAAGAATAATAGAATTAATGATACTAATTGTCCTATAAAAATACTTCCTAGGAAATAAACAAAGTTAGGAATAATATAATCTTTCGATCTCATCTTCATTAAGACTATTAAATAATATTTATCTCTTGTTGGATTAAATATTTCTGTGTTAGCGAAAGATCCTATTAAAGCCAGAAAGATATAGATATGTATTATGTAACTAACATCAAAACTTTCATAAATAGTTAATGATAATAACAAGAATATATAAATATATAGTAGTTTATATCCAAAAGTCCTAATTAATTCTATTATAATAAAGATTATAAAACTAATTACTTTAAAATATTTAAAGCCATAAAACTTAGTAGGTATTAACTTACCAATTAAAGGTAATTTACTAAAGCCATAAATAATTTGATTAACAGTATAAGCATTTTTTACTCTTAAAGATATCAAAAAGTTATTAAGCATCTTCTTCACCTTTTAAGATATTAATTATTTTATTCTTTAATTCTTTATCTGTTAATTCATCTCTTTTTATTTCTAAAAGTTCCCCTTTATTTAAAACTACTATCTCATCACATAAATCTAAGGCAAGTTCCATAATATGAGTAGAAAAGATTAATATTCTATTCTTTTTCATTTTCTTTAACAACTCTTTCATCTCTTCTGCTACTACAACATCGAATGATGTTAAAGGCTCATCTAATAATAAGATATTAGGACTTGCAATTAAATAGATTAACATCTGCATTTTATTCTTCATACCATGAGAATAATCTTTCATTAATTTATCTCTATCTTCAATATCTATTTTAACTATATCAAAATATTCATCTATAGTTTTTAAGTCTTTAATATTATCTTTATTAATATCTATAAAGTATTTTAAAAACTCTCTTCCTGTTAAGAATTCAGGAACAACAGGAGTTGATAAAACATAACCTATATCACTACTTTCTATTTTTTTATTAGCCTTACCATCATTTAAGTAAAACTCTCCACTATCACATTTTAAATCTTCATTTAAGCAGTTAAAGAAAGTAGTTTTCCCTGCTCCATTTCTTCCTAATAATCCATAAATCTTACCACTTTCAAAAGTAAAATTAATATTTATAAGTACTTCTTTTTTATCAAAGCTTTTACTTAGATTTTCTATTACTAACTTCATAATTACTCCTCATTTCTTTTTAAGTCTATCATAGGTAAATCTAAATATCAACATCTATAATTTCTACTTAAAATAATATTTTATATAGTGGTAAAAATTACCAGTAAAAACCTTGTATTTTTAATTGTTATAAAATATATAATATGTTACTATATATCTAGGAACATTTAATAGTTGGGTAGAGCCTCTTTCATAAATAGAGGGAGGTGATATTAATGAACAAGAAAGATTTTCTAGTTTTTTCTTTAGTAATGATTATCTTCCTTTTACTATTCTTACTATTCATAGTATTAATATAAAGGAAAACTACCTAACTAACATCTGTTGATTAGGTAGCCTAACAATAATACTAAAGGCTCACTCAACACGTCAATATTAAGTGTTCCTTATTTTTTTATTTTATGTAAATTTCTTTTACATATTCATAGTATCATAAAATATTAGAAAATTCAATATTTCGTGAATAAAAAATTACTGGTAATATTTCCCTATTTTATAGTCATTTATAATATCTTTGCTTATCTTAAGATTACCTCTACCTACACTTAGATTATGATTTTCTTTTCTTGTTCCGTGATAGTCACTTCCACCTGATATTAAGAGATTTCTTTTCTTTGCAAAATCAAGTAAATAATTAGTTTGTTCTTCACTAAATGTTGTATAAAAGCACTCTACTCCATCTAAAGCAACTTCGTTATAAATTCTATCTAAAAATTCTTCTGTATCCTCAAATTTATATTGATAAGGATGAGCTAAGAAAGCAATACCATCGTTTTCATGAATAAGATTTACTATTTCTTTGATAGAAGGTTTAAACTCAGCATGATTTATAAACAATTTACTTTTAGGATTAGTTAATCCTCTTCTATAGAAATTACTAAAAGATGCCCAAACATCTTCATTTAATTTTTCTTTATTACTTTCGTATTTAACTAATTCTTCATATATACCACGTTCAAAAAACTCATTTTTAAACTTTTTATCTCTTACTCTCTCAAGATAAAACTCTAAATCTAGTTCTTTTATTTTATCAAGTAATCTATTATAAAGAATATTAGTCCTTTTATTAACCAACTCATCACTATAAAATTCTTCTAAATATTTATTAACACCTTTATAATCAAAACCATAACCTAATACTTCTATTAATCTATTATCAAAACTAGCTGAAAACTCACATACTACTAATATATCTCCTTTATATTTTTCTTTTACATTAAATTTTTCCATTTCTAAATAGGCTTTACAAGTATTATGATCTGTTATAGAAATAACTTCTAAGCCTATGTCTTCTGCTTTTTCTAATAATTCTTTAACTGTATCTGTTCCATCAGAATAAGTTGTATGCATATGTAAATCTATCATTATTTATTCACTCTTTTATATATCTTTAAAGCCCTACCTAATATATCACCGTATTTTTCAAGATAGTTTTTAGTATGTTCTGTCATATTAGATGGTAAATTATCTTCATTAAACCACTCTAACTTTTTACTTTCGTTATCATTAACCATCAATTCCCCACTATATTTCTTTATTACATAGATAGCAGTTATATCATATAATTTATCTCCATTAGGATATTCTCTATATGTATCTTTTCCTGATAAAACTTTTACCATTTCTAAATCTATAATATCTAAGTTAGTCTCTTCTTTTAATTCACGTCTTGCAACTTCTTCAAAACTTTCACCTAATTCCATCGCTCCACCTGGAAAACCATACTGATTATAATCAGTTCTAAGTTGCATAAGCACTTCATCTTTATCATTAAAAACAAATAGAAGAACTCCGGCTGTTAAGATGGGATTATGTCCTACATACTTTCTTAAATCTTTTATATAACTCATATTAACTCCTTTATCATTATATATCTTATTTTACCACCATACATTAACTTTTCTTTATATTTTTTATAACCCGCTTTTTCTAAAGTTTTAAGACTTGGTAAATTATCAGGATGAACAGTTGCATAAGAGTATTTTATACTACTATCTCTTTCTTGCATTATAGACTCCACTTTTAAAATCAAATGTTCTTGTAAATGATTTCCTCTATATTTGGGTAATACTCCAGCATTATCCATTTCAATAGATGAAGATAACTCATCTTTAGGTATTTCTTCTGCAAGTTCACCATTTGGATTAATATGTCGCTCTGCAAGTAGGAAACCTGCTAAATCATCCTTATATAAAGCTTTAACAATAATGGCATCATCATTTAATTTATCTAAAATCTTATCATAATCAGCAAGTCCTATCGCATACCATTCTTTATTCTCAATTATGTCATGTAAATACTTAATAGCATCTACCACTTCATTAATATCATTAATATTTCCTTCTTTAATTATGAAATTCATATTTTTTTCCTCCTGTCTTTTATTTACTTTTTTTAATAATGCTTCTTTTACATCACTATCCCCTATTAAAGTAATAGAAAAAGTTTTATAACCTATTCTATTTATACTAGCACCACAGTGATAGACTATTTTCTCATCTATAATAAAATATCTATCATGAAATGTATTATCATATATAACAGTTAAGTTATTATATTGCTTATTATATTTTTCTATATCCTGTAAGGTAAGTAAATTATTAGGTTTAGTTATAATTGTTACTTTTATCTTTAATCTTTTTACAATATCTAGCATTGTATTATCTGCATATCCATCAATTATTATTAGTTCATTTTTAGCACTATTAAATATCTCTTGTATTTTAGAGTATGCATCATAAATTTGACCATTGAAATATATTTCCGTAGTCTTCCTTTTTTCTTCAAATTTTTGAAATGAGTCTTCTAATGCTCTAATTTTATCATGATCTTCTAGTACCATATTATTTATATATTTTTGTTCTAATATATTAGTAGATACATATTTTCTCATCATTACAAAAGCATTAATAATTTTGATACTCATATTTATTGCCGTTTCCGAATGTAATACACTAGAAAGCATTGCAACACCTTGTTCTGTAAAAACATATGGATTATATCTTCTGCCACCTTTTATATTTGAGGTTCCAATTTGGAACCTCAAAGCATTATATTCTTCATCAGTTAATCTGAACATAAAGTTTTCAGGAAATCTTTCTAAATTTCTTTTTACTGCTTTATTTATGTCTTTTGTCCCATTGGTACATTCATAAAGTCTTGCTAAATCACTATCTAACATTACTTGAACTCCACGAACTTCATAGATTAAATTTTCTATATTAATATTATTTTTTAATATAACAGCATTCATATATTTTCCCCCTGCGATTTTAAGGTTTATACTAGAAACCCTTCACTTATATAATATACTGTTTATTAATTTTTCTTTCGCAAATTTAATAAAGTTATAGATTCTAAATGATAAGTATTAGGAAATTCATCTACTAATTTAATAGATTTAAGTTCGTAAGTACCATCTAAAAGATTAATATCACGAGCAAGAGTTAAGGGATTACATGAAACATAGATAATATTTTTTACTTTTAATGATAAGAGAAAGTCTATTAACTCTTTAGAAATACCACTTCTTGGAGGATCTAAAATAATAGTATCAGGAATATAATCAAGTTTATTAATAACTTTACTGACATCGCCTAAATAAAACTCTGTATTAGTAATATTATTTAACTTAGCATTATTTTTTGCATCCCTCACTGCATCTTCTACTACTTCAACACCAATTACTTTTTTAGCATAGTCACTTACCAATAAACTAATTGTACCTGTACCACAGTATAAATCATAGATAATATTACAATTTAGTTCTTTAACTAAATTAATAACTTCTTTATAAATTAAACTAATACCCTCTTTATTTACTTGAAAGAAAGAGGCTTTTCTTACCATAAACTTTTTAGATAGAACATCTATCATTAAAGATGGAACACCACTGATTAGTTCATTGTTATAGTATAGGGAACTAACAGTTGATGAGAAGAACTCTTTAATTGATTCTTTATCTTCCTTACCTTCTAATATTAACATAAGTTTACCATCTAAAGATTTAATAATCGCTTTAGTTAATTTTTTATGTACCTTAATAAAAGAATTTAAAGAGGCGGTTAGAGTTATAATATCACTATCTAATAAATTACATTTATCTATAGGAATTAAATTATTAGTCTCTTCTTCATAATAACCTAACTTATCTTCCTTAATATGAAAAGTTACTTTATTACGATAGTTATAACATTTAGTAGGAATTATCTCTAAAGAGTCTAAATTATAATTTGTATATTTAGAGAAAATATTCTTAACAGTATTCTTTTTAAATTCTAACTGTTCATCATAAGTTAAATGTCCTATCTGACAACCTCCACAATCATTATAATAAGGACAATACTTTACTTTAAGGAGATCATATCTTTTGCCTATAGAATAGTTTTTCTTATCTTTTACTAATTTAATAGAAACTTCTTCACCTAGTTTTACTTTAGGTATAAATATTACTTTATTATCAACTTTGGCAATACCTCTACCTTGATGGTCATAATCAATTATTTTAACTAACATAAACTTCACCTACTAATAGATTACTACAAAATTTATGAATGGAAAAGTTTTATTTATTTAGTGTCGCTTGACATTTTAAGTACCAAGTTATATTATAAAAAAACAAAAAGGAGAAATAATTATGTTTGAAAGAAATGATATTAATGATTTATTTTTAGCAAGTATTAGTGTTAAATATCCAGATAGCGAAATGTTAACTGATAATTTCGGCGGTATTTTAAAAGTAAGAATAGGAGGATACGGATATACAACAATTTTAAAAAGAGAAGAAGAAAAATATATCGATTTAAATAATCCTAAAGTAGAAATAACTACTACTAGAGATCCATTTAAAACTAGTTATACAATAGATTATATGGAACCATTAAGTAAATATTATACTAATGATGGAAAAAGAAAACAAATTTTTAGTAATAGACAAGCGATAAAAATGGCAGAAACATATTATGATGAATTTTATAAAGATGAAAAAGAAGCACAGAAAGTAAGAGTTTATAAATAATTGAGGTTAAATGCCTCTTTTTTTGTTTTAATAATATTATTTATTTTGGTAATACTAGAAATAAAATATAATGTTTATATAAGAGATTTTTAAATATAAAAAACTTGATTTTCACCAGTTTTTATCATATAATGATAAAAAGAGGTGAAAATATGATAATAACAAGTGATATAGCAAAACAATATTTAGCAAAATATTCTAATAAAAATACTAGATTATCTAGAGATGTTAGAGATGGAAAACTAATCAAGATAAGAAATGGTTTATATGAAACTGAGGCAAATACTCCTTCATATTTACTAGCTGGAAGTATTTATGGTCCATCATACATATCTTTTGAATATGCACTTTCCTATTATGGATTAATTCCAGAAAGAGTAAGTACTATAACTTGTGCTACTTTTAATAAGAAAAAGAAAAAAAAATATGATACTCCATTTGGTACATTTACTTATAGAGATGTTCCATCATTAGTATATCCAGAAGAAATACTTTTAAAAGAAGAAAATAATTATTCATATCAAATAGCAACTCCTGAAAAAGCTTTATGCGATAAATTATATACATTAAAATCATTAAAAAATTATTCTAATTTAGAAAAGATGTTATTTGAAGATTTACGAATAGATATAGAAGAGTTTAAAACCTTAAACACTGAAAAAATAGAAAAACTAAGTAATTTATATCATTCAAGAAATATAGTATTACTTGCTAAATATAAAAGGAGGAAAAATGATGAATAATATAATAGAACAAATGCTTTCAAAATATGAAATAAAAAATGTTACTGATGAAATAAATGCTTTAAAAGAAATTATTCAAGAAATAGTATTATTAGGATTATCTAGGAGTGGATTTTTTGATAAGGCAGCATTTTATGGAGGAACTGCTTTAAGAATTTTTTATAAGTTAGATAGATTTTCAGAAGATTTAGATTTTGCCCTAATCTCCCCTAATAAAGATTTTGATTTAAGTAAATATTTTAGTTATATAGAAAAAGAACTTAAAGCCTATGGATTAAATATGGAAGTTAATACTAAACAAAAAAGTATATCTTCTAATATAACTTCAGCCTTTGTAAAAGGTGATACATTAGAACATATCTTAAAATTTTTTCCTAATGAAGAAAGCCATAATTATGATCATATCTTAAAAAAAATTAAAATAAAATTCGAAGTTGATATTAACCCACCAGACAGTGCTACTTATGAAGACGTGTATAAATTACTACCAAGTCCACATCAAATTAAACTATATGATAAAGAATCTTTATTTGCTAGTAAAATTCATGCTATTCTATGTAGGAACTGGAAAACAAGAACTAAAGGAAGAGATTTATACGACTATATATTTTTTCTAGCTAATAATACAAGTGTTAATTTAAAACTTTTAAAGAATAAATTAATTGCATCAAATTATATAGATGCTAATAGTAAATTTGATATAAATATACTAAAAGAATTATTAATTAAGAAATTTGAAATAATTGATTATGAAGAAGCAAAAGAAGATGTAATACCATTTATTAAAAATGTAGAAAGTTTAACTATGTGGAATAGAGATTTTTTTATCAGTATTACTGAAAAACTTAATTAAGTAAAATTTCATGGAGAAGAACAGATTAAAAGTTCTTCTTTTATTTTATAAAATTTATTATTTTGGTAATACTAAAAGTGAAATGAGGTGAAGTGATGCTTAGAGATGAGATTAAAAAAGCTTTTGGAAGCTCCACTGATTTAATTATTAGACCTTTTATTATCGATAATAGAGAAATTACTTTAGTCATGAGTGAAGTTTTAGGTAGTTCAAGTTATGTTAATGATTTTATTTTAAGACGTCTTTTAACTATCAAGTTCCAAAGTGATGATATAGGAAGTGAACTTCTTAACTTTATTCCTACTAATAATGGTAAAATACTAAATAAATTAAGTGATATGACTGATTATATTTGTATGGGCTTCGCTCTTATTCTTTTTAGTGATAATGAATCTGAAAAAGCTATTGCAATTGAAGCTCGTGCTAGTGTTGATAGAGGAATTGGAGAAGTCAATAATGAAGCTAGTATAACGGGAAGTAAAGATGCTTTTAATGAGAATTTTAATACTAATGTTGGGCTTATTAGAAGAAGAATAAGAACTAGCGATTTATATGTAGATGGTATGTTTATAGGTAAATCTAGCAAGACTAAAATTGGTATTTTATATATGAATAATATTGTTATTAAAGAAAATGTTGATAATATAAAAAATAAACTAAAAAAGATTAATATTGATGGCATAATTGATTCAGGTAATTTAAAGAGTTATTTAGACAGTAAGACTAACTTTTTCTTTCCCACAATTACATCAACAGAACGTCCTGATAAAGTCGCACAATCCCTACTTGAAGGTAAGATTGCTATCGTCTCTGATAACTCTCCTCTTGTTCTAATTACCCCTACTTTCTTTGTAGATTACCTACATACTAGTGATGATTATTATGAAAAAGCAATTAATACTTCTTTTATTAGAATAATAAGATTTCTTGCCTTTTTAATCGCTATATTTACACCTGCTTTATACATTGCTTTAACTACTCATAATCAAGATATATTACCTCTATCATTATTCCTAAATTTTATGGAACAAAGAGAGTCAGTCCCTTTTTCTGCTTTAATAGAAGCTTTGTTTATGAGTATATCATTTGAAATATTAAGAGAAAGTGATATTAGAAAACCTGCTAGTATGGGTACATCTGTCTCTATTTTAGGGGGACTAATTCTAGGAGATGCCGCAGTTTCAGCAGGTATTATCTCTCCTATTATGATAATTGTAATATCTATATCTGCAATCTCTGGTCTTGCATTTTCATCAGTTGAAATGATTTATGCTTTAAGATGGTGGAGATTTATTATGTTATTCCTTGCTATGTTCTTTGGTATATTTGGTATCTTTGTAGGATTTATTATCTTACTTGCCTCCCTAGTCACAACATCATCACAATCTCTACCATATCTTGCACCTTTCTCTCCATTTATTAAAGGAGAAATAAAAGACACTATTATTAAAGGAAACCACAAAAAGATAAGGTTTAGAAATCCATTACTTACTAAAAATAAAATAAGGGAGAAATCAGAATGAAAAAGATTATTATAGGCTTAATAATACTATTACTATTTTTAGGTTATACTCCATATCATGAATTAAATAACCTAGCTGTTGTTGATACTATTGGAATAGATTTTTCTAATAATAAATACTATCTTTATTTAAACGTCATTAATGATGACAATAAAGTCTATACTGTTACAGGTAATAGTTTAGGTGAAGTATTCTTAAAAGCTAGAAATATAGATAATAAAAAAACTTATTACAAACATCTTGAAGTAGTTGTTTTTAATACTAATACTTTAGATAATACTACTATTAACTTCTTTAAAGATGAATTTACATCTATTGATTATCTAGTATTTGCTACTGAAGATAAAATTAGTGATTTATTCAAAAATTATCACAAAAGAAGAGATTATAAAAACTTTATAAGGAAAGAAAAAGAAATGAGCGGTTCTATTATTAATACCACTTTCAAAGAAGTTTTAAGTAGTAATTCAGATAATATAAAAGATGCAGCCATTCCTCTAATTAGTTATAAAGATAATATTATAAGTAAAGGAATTTTTATACCAAGTAAAAACATTTATTTGGATAAAGAAATAGCAAGAGCAAGTTATTTACTAAATGATAAAATAAATACTTATAATACTAATATTATAGTAGATAATAAAAGTTATGAAGTAGTACTATATGATTTAAAAGCTAATACTAAATATAAAGATAATACTATTAATATAAAGATATCCGGTAATATCGATTCTCCTGATAGTAATGACTTAATAACACAAAAAAAGAAAGTTACTAATATATTGAAGGATAATATAAAAGAGTTAATAAATAGTGAAAAGAATAATAATTATAATATCTCTAATACAATAAATCATATTTATTTAAATAAAAGAGAACTTAATTATACTACTTATAAGAATACTAATATTAAAATAGATATTGATCTATCAGAAAAGGAGAAAAACAATTATGACTAATAAAAAAATAGGACTATTACAACTTTCTAGCTTAACATTTTTTCTTTCTATATCTAGTTTCCCTTTATTTATAGAAAAAATTATTAAAATCAGTAAAAGTGATACTCTAATCAGTATTATTATTGGTTCTCTTTTAACTTTAATTATATTTAAAGTAATTCTAGTTTTAAGAAAAAAAATAAAACCTAAAAATAGATATATAAAAACAATTATATCTTTACTATTATCTCCTATATTTATATATTTACTAATAGAAACTACTAATTTTATCAAAAATTCATATTTGAGTAGTGGTAATTTTTTTAGTATTATTATTCTTTTACTTTTAATGTGCTTAACTATATCTTTAAAAAGCTATAAAGAAATAACTAGTCTTTCATTAATACTTTTATTTATCTTTATTCCTTTATTTGCTATTAATATCATCGGTGGTACTTTTAGTCTAGATTTAACATATTTAAAAGTTCCTTTCACTAATAATGTTATTGATATAATTAAAGGAGGTATTTTATTTTTTATTTATGAAATAATTCCTTTATTATTACTCTTATTTATACCATATAAGGAAATAGATAATAGAAAAAAACAAGATAAGTATTTATATCTTGCTCTAATATTTGGTATTTTAATAGTAATGATAGAGTATCTAATTCTATCATTATCAACTAGCATAAATGTATTAACAACTTATAATTATCCTTTTATGTTGATTATTAATAGTTTATCTAGTACTTTTATTTTAGGTAGACTTAATTATCTAATAAGTTTCTATTTATTATTCTCACCATTACTTTCTCTTTCTTTAATTATCTGTATTGTTAAGCAGTTATGGTCTGACAAGTATAACCCAAAGACTCTAAATTAGTCTTTTGACTTTCTAATGGCTGAAAATAAGTATCTAAACTAGTAATGGTAGGATTTGATTCTTTTCTTTCTTTAGTTAAAACAAAAGAAGTTTTAGTATCAGTAGTTGTCTCCTCTAATAAGCCTGTATTTCTTAAATTATTCATTTCAGCTAAAACAGGATTATCTACAATAGTAGAATCAAATACTTCTGGCAGTTCATAAGTAAATGTTACTTTATTTAAAACATTATTACCATAATTACTAGTAATTGTAACGTTATAAATCATTGTCCCAACTGGAACTTCTCTACGACATGTCAATGCTGTCGCACTAGTTAAATTATTAGTACTTGTATTGGTTTTATTAGAAGTATTATCAGGAAGAAATACTCTCAATAGTGGTGGAATAACAATTAAAATAATAAAAATAACAATTAAAAGATATACAAAAATATTAGTAAAAGAACTTTCTTTTTTTTCTTTCATTACTCTTCCCCTCTTTCATTATCTAATTTTTCCTTTTTTTTAATATTAATAATAAATTTACTAATATAATAGATTAAGAATGCTAGAGGAAAAGCTGGAAATACCATAAAGAAATAATATAATACTTTATTTTCTTCTATAGCATTTAACTCTCTTACATTCTGTGTAAAAGCTAGTGCAAAACCAATCGATACAGAAAGAAGAATCGCTGTAAGTATTATTCCCATAACATTACTCCAATAATTAATAACAAAGTTAGTTCTATCTTCATTCTTCTTTTTATTAAAATATGCATATATTTTTGTACCCATAAAGAATAAAATAATTATTATTAATAAAGGAATAATTACATAATATAATAAAATCCTAAAATTCTCTTCACTATAAACTGTCTGTGTCATAGATCTCACCACCTATTATAATAATAACATAGTCTTAACTTCTCTTCAACTTAAAAGTAACTATTTTTATCAATCAAAATAGTTATTTTTCTTTATTATCTGTTTCAAACTCTAACAAAAAAATTTTCTTATCTATATCAGAAACATAAATTCCAATACCATCATCATCTACTACTCTATGACAGGGAATCAAAATAGGACAAGGATTTTCTTTTAAGATATTAATAATAGGACTAATAACTTCCTCATTTCCAAGTTCTTTAGCAATCATTCTATATGTTATTACTTCACCATATGGTATATGGCTAACTATTTCTAAAATTCTTGCTTCTAGCCCTGATATTAAATAATTATAAAATGAAAATGAAGTTAGTTCTCCTTTAAAATATAAATCCAATTCTTGTTTAACCATAATACTTAATCTGTTTTCTCTTTCTTCTTCTGTTTGTTCATCAATAAAAGTTAGTGATAAAACGTCATAAAAACTAGTATTAATTCTAATTATTCCAATAGGACTTTTATAAAAAGAAAGGTAACTAACATGCATAACAAACTACTCCTTAAAATAATTTTACGAATAAGCTGTAAAATATTAATGTAAGAGGTTTACCTAATAATATTATAATAAGAAATTTTCTAAAGGTCAAATTACTAATACCTGCTATATAACATAACAAATCATCTGGTGCCCCAGGTAATAAAATCCCCCAAAAGAAAACTGTTTCAAATTTTTTTGTTCTAATATATTTTAAATATTTATTAATAGTTTCTTCTTTAAATAATTTTTTTATAAGAGGAAGGCCAAAGTTTCTACTTAACATATATGCAAATACACTTCCTAAAGTTAAACCAATATAATTATAAATGAACCCTTCTATAGGTCCAAAAGCAAGTGTCCCTGCTAAACATGAAGCCCCACCTGGTATTACTGGAAATACTACTTGGACTATTTGAATAAATAAAAAGATTATAGGTCCAATTATTCCATAGGATTTTATTCTATCAACTAAGAGTTCAGGACTAGTTAAAAGATTCATCTTAACAGCATATATGATAAAAGCCACTAAAAGGATAGTTACTATAACTGTTATAATTGTCATCGTTCTTTTTAATTTTGTTCCGTCTTTACCCATAATTATTCCTCCAACTATTTATACTACATTTATTATTGTAACCTAAACTTTCATTAATTACTACTATTATTCTTTCTCATCAGTGTTTATTGCTATTTTAGCAAGTTTAATAGCTGTATCTAAATCACTTGCTGTTACTAAAAATCTATTAGCATGACAAAATAATGATCCTTCTACTCCTGTTTCATTTTCTAAATCACTATTAGTAAGTCCACCCCAAGACTTTGGAAAGTAAACTCTACTAGTTTTATCTGTCGTACTAATAGGAATTGTTTTAATACCAAAACCTCCCCTATTAGAAGGATAAATTGCAAATTTAATTTTCTTCCCTGCAAGAGAATTTAAAACTGTCTCTTCATAAGGTAAATATTCATCTAATATTAAAATAGATCCTTTAGTTTTATTAAGAATAGTTTTTACTTTTTTATTAGCTTCAACCTTACCTACAACATTTTTTAACTCTTCAGTTAATATAGTTTCTGCAAGTAATACCGCTTTTACAAATTGTTCATCTTCATTGTCAAAACTTCCATAACTTGGATTAAATATTTTTATAATATCACTTACTGTTTTTATTTTATATATTGACTTTATTTCAGGAAAAATACCATTATCAATAGCATCTATCGCTTCTATAAAATCTTTTACAAAATAATTATAGATTGCTTTAGTATTTTTTAATTTTAATTTTTTTAAATAATTAATTCCATACTCTTCAAAAAGAAGTCCTAATGATGAATATTTAATACCATTATCTCTTATTCTAGCATCACTTTGATGATGATCAAATTTCCCCTTTCCAATATCATAAACAATAGTATTAGATGAAATGTTCTCAGGCACTTCACTTACTCTTGCTACTTTGAAATTACCAAAGTAAAGAGATAGAAATGCTGTTGAAAACACTTCATCAGCATGCATAGTTCCATTATGAGTAATACCATTCGCTTCTTTTATATCTTTAACTAAAGTAATCACTTTTTATCCTCCTTTTCTATATTAACAGTGTGTTCAATTTTTTCCCATGCTAAATCTTTATTTTTTAAAGCCAAATACAAACATTTAACATAACTTGCTAAAAATAATGGATTAAAAAATAGTGATTTAATCTTCATATTTCTATTTAATCTTAAATTATCTTTTTCTTTTATTAATAGTACTCCTGTAAAGCATAATAACACTATATAAATAGTAAATATTATTAATAGAAATTGTAAAAGTAAAGAATAAACTTCTACTTTAATAATAGAATTAGATATTATTTTAAAAACTATATTTGCAAGATATAAAATAATACTAATAACAAATAAAACATAAGGTTTTACTCCAACCAAAGCAATAAAGACAGATGGATAATTATTATCTTTTCTACTAGCTTTATTTTTAAGTAGTGGATAATACTTTCTTCTCGAATCAAAGTATCCTTTAACCCAACGAGTTCTTTGCTTAATTGTAGTAGCATAATCAGTTGGCTGCTCATCAAAGTATTTGGCTTTCATATTATAAGTAGAAGTTAAATCATTTAAAGTTGCATATAAAGTAAATTCATAATCTTCTGTAAGACTATTAAAAGGATAACCTCCAAGTTCTTCTATAATTGTTCCTTTAATATAGAAACCTGTTCCACTAACTGTTAAAGTTAAATTATGTTTCATTTTATAATTATTAGAAAACGTATTAATCATAGAAAAAGTTAGAGATGAACAAGCAGAATATATACTCATATTACCATTTTTAGTATTACGATAACCTATACCTATATCATACCCTTTTTTATAACTTTTAACCATTTCTTTAAAATAATTTCTATCTAAAACATTATCGGCATCAAAGATGAAATAAGCATCATAGTGTTTTTTCTTTTTTAATATCTCTTTAACTGCATCGTCAAGTGCATAACCCTTTCTTCTTCTATTAGTTAAATCTTTACGATAGATAATATTAATACCTCTTTCTTTAGCAATATCAACTGTTTTATCTTTCTTACTTTCAACAATAATATAAATATCATTAGAATTTATCTTAAAAGTTTGTTTTTTTATACTGTCTATTAGATTAGATATTACTTTAGATTCATCTCTTGCAGGTATTAAAACTGCAAATTTAGGTTCATCATAATTTCTTTTTAATTTAATTTTAGAACCTTTAAGTGCTACCATATATTCTTTTATTAATAAATAACTTGCTATAAATATTAAAACCAAACATATTAGTGTTATCATACTACTTATCCTTCCTAATTTTAAAATCCATATTTGGAAAACTTTTAGATAGAACACTATCTGGATATATTTTATCATATAATCTTCCTACTGGTGTGGCAGGTTCAATGTTATTTCTTCTCATAGCACTTCTAAATAAAGCTGTCCAAGATATAAACATATCAATTATTAAAAAAATAAAAAGAATATAAAATATTATATTGCCAATATTTATAGGTATTTTTTCTATCCATTTTGAAAGGAAAGGATAGACAATTTTTACGAATATTAATGCAAATAATCCCCATACTAACATAAATGGAATAGTTGTTCTTCCACCAATATTTAAAAAATGATAAGAATAATCCCAAGAAGTAGTATGAGTAAATATTTCTTGTAAAAGACTAATGAAATATTCTAAAAAACCACCTAAAAGAGAACCATATATAAAGGTTTTAATATTAGAATAATTTGGTTTTGCTAATAAATAAATAACTAAAACTGCTCCTGCTCCATATAAGGGATTAAAAGGGCCATAAATAACTCCTCTTCTTAATTCCCAAACAACTTCACCTGTTGCAAAGTAAATTTTAACTAAATTAAGAATCTGTTCATATAAAACACCAATAACTGAACCAATTACAAATATAAAGAACAATTTTTTAAAACTATAACCTTCTGCAAACACACTCTTTTTACTACTCATACTACATACCCCTTTGACTTGGTGTTATATTATCATATTTTATGTAATTTAGCAAGAAAAAGCAACCAAATGAAGGTTGCAGATGTTAATTATTAGTTTCATCTATATAGTTAATAACTTCATTTATTGTTTTATTAAAGTCATTATAATTAGTATTAAACCAAGTAAGATTAAACTGATGATTAAAGAAAGTATACTGTCTTTTAGCATAATGTCTTGAGTTTTTCTTAATATCATCTTTAATCTCTTCTAGAATTTTTTCATGATTAAAGTATGGAATAAACTCTTTATAGCCTATCGCTGTATTCAACGCTTTAGATGTATCAAACTTATCTTTTAAAGCTTCTACTTCTTCTAATAGTCCATTATTAAACATGACATCTACTCTTTTATTAATCTCATCATATAAAGTGTTTCTATCAGTAGTTAATCCTATAAAGATAGTATCTTTATATATAAGATCATTCCCATTATTAGTAATAGTCTCATTATTCTCTAATTTATTTAAAAGCCTTACTAATCTTTTCCTATTATTTACATGTGGTAATTCTTCCACGTTATAAGATTTTATTTTATTAAGAATCTCTTCATTAGTTAAATCATTATATTCTTTATAAGTTGTTCCTTTTGTAAAATTATAATCAAATAGCAAAGCTTTTAAATAAAGCCCTGTTCCTCCTACTAAAATAATGTTTTTATTTTCTTTTAGAAGTTTATCTATTAAACATCTTGCATCTTTTTGATAATCATAAACAGAGTAATTTTTATCAAGCGGGACAAAACTAAGTAAATGATGAGGTACTCCTTCCATTTCAACGCTCGTTACTTTAGCAGTACCTATATCTAATTTAACGTACACTTGCATAGCATCAAAATTAATAACTTCAGCTTTATATTTTTTGGCAAGTGCTATACTTAAAGCAGTTTTACCAACAGCAGTTGGTCCTAATATGGCAATTATCATAATATCACTATCTTTCTTTAATTCATCGCTCTTTTAAAAAGTCTTTCTAAATCATAATTACTGTATGTAATAACAGTTGGTCTACCATGAGGACAAGTAAAAGGATTATCACATCGTCTTAGGTTATCTAAAAGTATTTTAGCAGTGTCTAAGTCTAAATAGTCATTCGCTTTTATACTCATTTTACAAGCCATAGTAGATGCTGTCTTATAGATGAACTTCTCTTTATCAAATTCACCTTTTTCTAAGGTAATAGCAATTATTTTTTCGATGGCTTCCCTTTCATAGCCTTCAAAAAACCATGTAGGATGACTTCTAACAATAAAAGTATTATCACCAAACTCTTCTAAAGAAATACCAATACTTTTTAAAATATCCATATGTTCTTTAATTCTAATAAACTCATCTTTAGGATATTCTAATCTAATAGGTACTAATAAATCTATAACTTTATAATCGTCCTTTAATAGAGCATTTAGGACTTTCTCATAATTAATTCTCTCTGCCGCAGCATGTTGATCTATTATATACATACCACTAGAGTTTTCTGCGATTATATAAGTCTTATGGACTATACCTACTGGTACCATTTCTTTAATACGGTACTCATCTTTACTTTCTTTTTCTTCTTCAACTACTTCTTCTGTTTTTACACCAGTTATTTTATTATCATTATCAAAATCAAAAGATAATTCTTCTAAATTAGGAGATGTTTCTTTAACAGTTTCTTCTTCCTCATCTAATTCATAGTTAATTGTATTAACAGGAAGAGAGTCTTCTACTTCATATATAGTATTTAAATCTCTAATATTAGCATGAGGAACAAGTAATACTTCTTTTAATTTAGAACTAATTACTTTAGTAATTAACTCTTTTAGACTATCCATTTTAGAAAACTTAATATCCATCTTTTGAGGATGTATATTAATATCTATTAGTATTGGGTCTACATCAATATTTAAAATAATCATAGGAAATTTATCCTTAGGTATATAGGTATGATAACAGTCTATTAAACATCTATTTAAATCATGATTTTTAATAACCCTACCATTTACTAAAGTAGTAATAGCATTTCTTGATGTCTTGGCTATTTCAGGATAACCCATATAACCTGATATAACATAGTCATCATTTTCACCATTTATCTCTATCATTTTTTTAGTAACATCTATGCCATAAACAGCATAGATTACTTTTAAAAGATTACCATCACCACTCGTATTAAGAAGTTCTTTTTCATTATTAGTTAAAATAAATCTAATAAATGGATAAGATAGAGCCATTTTATTAACATATTCAATTATTAGAGCAAGTTCTGTATAAAGATTTTTTATATATTTTAATCTTACTGGAGTATTATAAAATAAGTCTTTTACCTCAATAGTTGTACCAAGACTTAAATCACTATTTTCTACCCTTTCTATTACTCCACCATTTAAAGAGATACTTGTTCCTATTTCATCTTTACTAGTTTGTAAAAAAATGTGAGATACTGATGCAATAGACGGTAGGGCCTCTCCTCTAAAACCTAATGATGAAATATTGAATAAATCATCTAAGTCTTTTAATTTACTAGTAGCATGGCGTGAAAAAGATAAGATAGCATCTTCTTTATTCATACCCATTCCATTATCACTTACCACTATTTTTTTAGTACCAGAATCTATCAAGTTTATTTTAATTTCTGTACTTTTGGCATCAATAGAGTTTTCTACTAATTCTTTAACAACATTTAAAGGACGTTCTACAACTTCTCCTGCTGCTATTTTATTAGCAAGTATTTCATCCATTACTTTAATAATACCCATTATTTAACCTCACAGTCTGCAGCAGCTTTTAATCTTTTAATACCAGAAATAGAATTAGAACAAGTAGGACTTTCATAACCTGAACATTTAAGACAAGCAGAATATTCTATATCCATATTATAATTAGTATCATTATTTCTTTTAACAATAGCATAACTTTCTAAATTACAAGTTTTACTAGATTCTCTTGGATCTTCTAAATCTTCAATATACCCTTCACAAACTAACTTTTCTACATCAACAACTAAAGATTCTCCAACACTAGGAATAGAACCTGAATGATCTATTAAATAATTAGTAACACCACTTGTAATATTTTTTTCAAAGTCTTCATATACACTATCCCTAGCTTGTTTCATATATTGTGATACTCCAATATAAGCAAGAGTAAGTAATATGCTTAATATTGCAATTACTGCTAATAATTCTATTAATGTAAATCCTTTTTTATTTATTTTCATTTTCTTCCTCCTCATGCAAGACATTATAAAGGTTAGTTGCAACAGTATCTCCTACTATTTCACTTAACTCCTCTACACTTGCTTCTTTCATTTTTTTCATAGAGCCAAATTTTTTAAGCAGTTCTTTACGTCTAACTTCTCCTATTCCCGGAACTAAATCTAAATAACTTGATAGTAGTCCTTTACTTTTAATATTACGATGATAGGATATAGCAAAGCGATGGACTTCTTCTTGAATTTTAGATAAGTAAAGAAATAAATTACTATCACTTTTAATATCTAATATTTTATAATTACTATCAATAACAGTATTAGTTCTATGGTGTGAATCTTTTTTAAGACCAATTATAGGTATTGATAAGTTTAAACTAGAAAGTATCTCTTTACAGACATTTACTTGAGTTTCTCCACCATCCATTACTATTAAATCAGGTAATACTTCATTATCCATAATAGCTTTAAAATATCTTCGATATAATACTTCTCTCATCGCACCCAAATCATCTTTAACATCTGTACTTATTTTATATTTACGATAATCATTCTTTAAAGGTTCAAAATCGCGAAAGACAACCATTGCACCAACATAATAGGTTCCAAATAAATGAGAATTATCAAAGCTTTCCATTCTTGAAACACTTTCTACTCCAAGAAGAGTTTTAAGTTCATTCAAAGCTTCAATCTTTTTATTATCATCTTTCTTAAGAGTTTCTAACTCTTCATTTAAAACTACTTTAGAGTTCTCTTCGGCTAGATCAACTAGCTTCTTTAACTCTCCTCTTTTTGGAACATTTACTTTTACTTTTAAGTATTCACTTAAAAGTTCTGAATTTAAAGTATCTGGTATTAATATTTCATGGGCAAGAATATTCTTTTCATAAAATTTAATGATATATTCTTCCATATCATCAACAACATTATCTAGAGTCTGTAGTGTTTCATGATGTCTACCAAAAAGTATTCCTTCTCTTATAAAGAATACAGTTATTGATAAGTAGTTATCTACTACAGTATAATTAAAGATATCAAAGTTATAATTCTTCTTTAAATCTATCTTTTGCTTAGTTAAAGTTATATCTATATCAGTTAACATTTCTCTTAATTCAAGAGCTTTCTCATAATTTAAACTATTACTTGCTTTTTCCATCTCTTTAGTAATTTTCTCTTTAATAAAACTGCTATTTCCTTTAAGAAAGCTAGTAATCTCATCTGTCATAGATTTAATATTATCTTTATCTATGTCTTTAATACAGTAACCTAGACACTCATTTATATGATAATATAAGCACTCTTTCTTAGGTAGTTTTTCACATTTACGAAGTGGATATAGACGATTAATCATATTAACTGTTTTACGAGCAGCGGTTACATTAGGAAATGGTCCAAATAGTTTATGATCTTTCTTTTTTCTTTTGACATTTCTAACTACTCTAAGTCTTGGATATTTTTCATTTGTTAGTTCGATGTATGGATAACTCTTATCATCTTTAAGTAAGATATTATATTTAGGATCATATTTTTTTATTAGGTTTATTTCAAGGATTAAACTCTCTAACTCACTATCAGTAACAATGTATTCAAAGTCATCTATATCTTGGACAAGCATCGCAGTTTTTCCAGTTACATTACCACGGAAGTAACTACTAACACGTTTTTTTAAGTTTTTAGCTTTACCTACATAGATAATATAGCCATTTTTATCTTTCATTTGATAACTTCCAGGTAATTCCGGAACTAGTTTTAATTTTTCCTTAAAGTCTTTCATAAACATCACCACCTAACTAAAAAAATAAGTTATTTTACATAACTTATTTTAGACTACATTCATTATTTTTACAAGACTTAATAAACTATAACTCACCTACATTAACATTGTTATTTGACTTTTAGAAAGACCTGTCGCTTTAACTATATCTTTTATAGGCATACCTATTTTAAGAAGATTTTTAGCGATAGATTTTTTCTCATTACTAGCACCTTGTTCAATGCCTATCTTAACTCCTTTTTCTTCAGCAGTATTTATTTTAGTATTCTCTATTCTTCTTCTTTCCTCTTCTTCATCATATAAACCTATTGTATTAATGTCATAAGTTAAATTTTTTAGTTCATTTGTAACTTCCATTAACTCTTCATCTCCTTTCGCTATCTTCTCTATTTCACTAATCTCCTTTAGTGTTAATATTAATAACTCTTTCTCTAATTTATTTAAGGTTAAGCCTCTTTTATACTTTTCTCTTATTAGTTTTAAATTAATATAAAACTTTCCCCATTTATCACTTTCTATTATTCCATACTTATCTCTTGATTTAAATTCTAAAAGATTCTCTCCACTTAAGAAACAATAAAAGTTATTTATATTTATCTGTATTACTTTAGGTAACTTATTATAACTATCTGTCTTTCTTAATAAATCATTTTTTATCTTACCTAAATAAGCATCATTACGTTCAATTAATCCATCCCATTTTCTCCCATTAAACTTATAATTAATAACATAGCCATCTATATCAAAAAGAACATCTGATACTTTCCCTTTTTCTAAAGCATTATCTATTTTATATTCTGTATTTTTCTCTTGATAAGTATTTAGTATCAACTCTTTAGGTATACCTGTTATTCTAGAGGTTAAATCTGCCCTAAACTTAGGGCATTTATCCATAATTGCTTTAAAAACACCATCATAGGTTGCAGGTACTATCTCTTTCTTTTTATCTAATTCTTTTTTTATTTGTTCAAATCTTTGTTGTGTTATAGCCAATAGACTCACCCCCTACAACAGTTTTAACATAAGTTTTAACCTGTTCCAAAAGGATAATTTTGTAAATTGACTCTAGAAACATGAGGAAATTTAACAGATTCGTTATGTGAAAATGGAAAATTAAGCTAAAAAAGTAACATCAATTAACAAAATTCATATAAAATTAACTTTTTTATAACCTCCTTTTCTCCATCTTTTTTAATAAGTCTCCCATTTATTTATAATGTATCATAATAGATAATTCATGTCAATGATTACTTTTCTTATTTGAAACAATATTTTATATTCTTCTTCAGTAATATTCTCCTAGTCTTACTAACAATTCTTCTCTTAATTTTATTATTCTTAACCTTATAATTAATACCTAGAAAAGTAAAACCTTCAGTACTTCTATATATTTTAGTTTTATTATTAAATTCTAATAGATATTCTCTTTTTATAATAGATTCTAATATTCTTAAAATATCTTTTAGTCTTTCTTTATTACTATCTAAAATAATACCATCGTCCATATATCTAATATAGTATTTATAATCTAACTTTTCTTTAATAAAGTGATCTAAGTCATTAAGGTAAAACACTGCAAGAAACTGAGATGTATAGTTACCTATTGGAAGTCCTGTATCTTTCTTATAGAAAGTATCCATACCTAATCTTTCAATATTATTATTTATATAATCATAATTAGTAGTATTTAATATTTCTTTAATTAATAATAAATCTTCATTACTTAGATATTTACTTAATTTATTAAGTAATACTTTATGATTAATATTATAAAAGTATTTACTAAAATCAAATTTAAGGATATAAAAAGTACTAGATTTATTTTTAATTTTAATAAGATATTTATCTAACAAATATCTTGCATAAGAAGTGTCTTTACCTACTCTAGTAGCACAGTTACTATCTATTAAGTATTTATCTAAAGGTAATAGAACTTTCTTACAGATGATATGATTAACTATCTTATCTTCTAGGGTACTACTCATAATAAGTCTTTTCTTTTTCTCTGTTATTGTAAAGATATGATAATTATTATAAGTATAGTTACCACTATTAATTTTATCTACTAAGATATTACAATTACTATAATAATTCTTTTCAAAAAGATATAATTTCTTCTTATTTCTAATAGATTTTCTTATCTTTAAATAAGCATCTTCTATATCACTTAACTCTACTTTCACTTTTAATCCATCCATATATTAATTTAGTAATAGTAATATATTTCTTACTTATAGATATATACTTATCTTTAGATATTTCTTTATAAGTATATAGTTTATAATAGTAATAATCTAATAATTTAACTTCTATTAACATTTTTCTTTGAATATAAATTCTTTTAGATCTTTCTAATGTATTAGTATAATATAAATAATAAAGTAATTTATAATTAGAATCTATTATATTATTCTTGAGCGTTTTATATTTATTATTTATATTAAGAATTATTTTATCAGTAATAATATCTATTTCTTTAAGTTTATTTTCTAAAACAAAGTTACTCATAGAACTTCTCCATTTTTGTTATAATTTCTTCAATATTATCTAGATATAAACAATTCTTTAAATTAGTAGATAGTTTATCTATTCTATAAGACAACTTACCATACTCTACATATTTAGAATATTTATTATCTTTAAAGGTAACAACATCATCATAGAAATAGTTAATATGACATTTATTTAATAGAGATATTATTTTATTAAGAGAATTTCTTTCTATATAAAATGTTTCTCTATAAGGTTTATCTAATAAATAACTAATAATATAACTATCATTTTTAGTTACATAAATCATTAGTCCTTTACGCATAAAATATACCAAACTATCATTCATATATTTATCACTCTCCTATCTTTCACTTATTTTACAAAAAAAAAAAAAAAAACGTCAAGCGATTTTGACGTAAAAATTAGGACTAACCTTTCCTTTATTTTTATAGGGTCAGATAGTGTATAAATAGTTTCATAAATATTTACAATTCTATTATCTATCTAGTCTTTAGTGTTATTAACACAAGGAAATTACCTGTTCCTTTTATCTATTCTATATAGACTTATCTATAATGCTAGGTTTAAAAGGAAATGCCGCACACTGTTCGTGTTCGAAGGACTATTGTTGTTCGTGTTACCAGTGTTGTTGACGTTACGCACGTTAGACGTACTGTTGGTAATTCCCTACTATAATTTATTTAATCTAATTAATTATAGCCTAACTTAATTAGTCAGGAATCTAGGAAATACATTCCCTAGATTCCTGACACCTAACTACCTAGAGAAAGAACAAACGGATCGGATTTAGTACCTGTTCCTGAGGTTATCTCGACGTTAGATTTTAGATTTATTGATGGCCGCACACCGTACAGGCGCGAAGGACTATTGCTGCTCGTGTCACCAGTGTAGCCGACGTAACGCACGTTAAACGAAGAGTATGGTGTTAAGGTCCAATAAGATGTTGTTAAACCTGTACTAGTACTTCCTCCTTTAACTGAATATCTTTCAAATTGTCCTGACATCAATTCTCCCATTCGTAGTAATCCTACTTTAGCATCTGTAGTAGATGAAGTTAAACTACTCATATTGTTGTCTGTATACTTGGCTAGTTTATATGAAGTACCACTTCCTACTGTTCCTAAATACCATGTTGTACTATCTTCTATCATTGAACTATAACTACTACCCACGTAATTTGTTAGATAATTTCCATTTAAGAATGTACCTATTGTATTGGTACTTGAAAATGTTGTATTACTTCCAAAGGCGCTTGTTATAAACGTATCAGAATTCTTTAACGGTTCGGCACTTACTATCTTTGTACCTGTTCCATTTTCATGGCTTACTATTCTATATAGATTATTTTCGCCACTTCCAAATCTTATATATTCTCCACTATATCTACTTGAAAGTAGTGTTCCCGTGAGGTCTGTATCATTATCTCCATTCAAGCGATAAGGGTTATCTGCTGTACCATAGCCATCTACAATTTTAACGCTGGATTTTAGATTTATTGATGGCCGCACACCGTACAGGCTCGAAGGAATATCGTAGTTCGTGTGACCAGAGTAGGTGACGTTACGTACGTAAGACGCACTGTATGGCGTTAAAGTCCACCAATAAAGTCCATTATTTAAATAACCATTACTATACGTTGTTTCATGATAACTAGATTGATATTCATACATATTTAGTAAACCTACTGGTGCTGTTACAGTTGCCTCCCCATTTGGTCTTGTTATACTTCCTAAACTAGTTGCATCAAGTGTTGCATCCCATACTGCATCTGTTACAATGAACTTCTCATAATCTCTTAAGTTACCAAGAAAGCCATCTACTGTTGTATCATTGAGCCAATCTTCCATATAACTTCCTTCAAAAGCTGTATTACCACTTGCATTATATGTAGTTGCACTTATATTCCATTGTGTTACTAACTTAACTGTCTTTGCTTCATTATTTACAGATACTGCTCTCCAAAGTTTTCCACTATACCATATATAGTTATTAGGATCTTCTCCTGTTATGAAGGTATCAACTCCATCATCATATTGATTTTCCTTTGGTATATTATTAAGTAGAGCATTAGATACTGTAACGCCTTGTTCTCTATCATAACTTGTTACTACTATCTTACTCTTATATTCTTTACCTTGTGCACTATTATCAGCATTATAATCTAACCACATCCATAATTGATATGTTACTTTATCACTTGGTTTTAATGTCGCTTCACTAGTTATATCAAATGAACCTGTTCCATAACCACTAACCTTTACTACTCCACTATCATATCCATTATCTCCTGTTAGCCTCATCTTTAAATAAGAATTTGGTAAGGTATTATTAACATCTTCTTCTAATGATACATGATAATATGCATTTATATTACCTGTATTAGTTATAGTAAAAGTATAAGGTGTAGTCTTTTGACCTTGTGCATCTGTCATAGGTGCTACATTATCTAAATTAATATTATTTCCTTCAGCAAAATCAACTTTTAATATCCCTGCTGTTAAACTAACTTTTTTATCTCCTTCTAAAGTCATTGTAAGTAAAGCATAACTTGCCCCTGCTAAAACTATAACACTTATTACAATCGTTACTATTACTAATGCAATATATTTTTTTCTTGATTTATCCATATTTTACTCCCCATCCTTAGTTTCATAATTATCTTTATCACATACTAAATGTGCTTTATACAAATATTCTTTATCACTTATTTTCTCAACTTCTACATAACTTTTAGTTATATTACAATCATTATTATTAATATCCTTTATTTTCTCAATATATTCTTCTATAACTAAAGCACTTAATAATACTCTAGTATTATGATCTATTTCTTTAGGCAAATAATTATTATAATCTAAAAAATAATCTTTACTAGCTTTAATCATATCTTTTTCTAATTTATTATAGTATTCCAACTTATTAGAAGAAATTAATCTACTAACACTATATAATACTATTATTATTAATAAACCAAATATAATTATAATAGTTACTTTCTTACTCATTTTTTTCTTCTTTTACTTTTATTTATTGGTAATACTTTTTTTTCATCAAATTTAATTAATATAATAGATATAGTTGATTCTATTAATATTGTAACAAAATATGTTCTCCAAAAAGCATCTACTATAATCATTCTACTTATAAAGAGCATACTTATTAAGTTATCTACTAACATTGCAAATATATATGTTGCAAGTATCATTAGTTTATTACCATCTGTATTCATATATAGATAATAATAAATAGTTAGGTTAATCATCTGACTTGCAAGATATCCAAAAATCTCTCCTGTTATAGGAATATAATCAATATCTCTTTGTCCTAGTAAAGATGCTACTATCATAAAAAGCAACATTAAACATGCTGAATAACTTATAGCATTCATAGTTTCTTTATAACCAAACTTTTTAGTTATAATATTTGCAACAAAATATCTAAATGGATAAGCAAAGATTGCAAAAGTTAAACTAGCTTTACCTATATTAAAATCAAACTTACCTAATACCCATCCTAGTATGGCTATTGCTGTTAACAATAATATATATATCCAGCTTGACACTTCTTCATGTTTAATTACTGCTTTTCTAGCACTTCCCCTCGTCATATTAACTCCTCCTATTCTTTATCATTACTATAACACAAAAAAAAGAAAAGAGAAAGCCTTTCTTTTCTTTTTATTTACAAGTAAAACCGTCAGCTTCTGCTTCTTTTTTAGTATCTTCGTATGTAGCTTTTTCATCAGCGATATCATCTAAACCATATTCTGCTAAAGCATCATCACTTGCTTTTGTTAAATCAATTTCTAATGAGACATTATAAGTATGTTTATCTTTATTATTATTAGTTTTTAAACTAACACCATCTTTTTCTGTCTCTTCAAATTGTGAATCTAACATAGATACAAACATATCCCAGTTATCAATAATAGTATCATCAGTCGCTTCATTATCAATGCTCATTTTAACATAAGTAACTTTATCATCTTTGAAAGTCATAGTTACTTCTTGATCCATCTTCATGCCACTATTCTCTTCACTATTTGTACAAGTTAGTGTCTTTTCTCCACCACAACCTGTCATCAATAGTAATGAACCTGCTAAAATAGCAAATAATTTTACTCCTCTCACCATTTATCCTCCTTCCTATTTCTATGGTACGTTATAGTTAAGAAAAAAGCAAGAAATATTTTTTTATAATTATGATGTTTTACACTTAATGTTTTTATCTTTAAAAGAAAGTTATACTTTTATTTTTTTAGAATAAGTTTTATTAGGTGAAGTACTATGAAAAAAGGATTAGTTATGTTGTTATTATTTTTAATACCATTAAATATTTTAGGTAAAGAAAATGTTTTTGATACTGCTGGGAGTAGTATTGTTATGGATTTAGATAGTGGTAGAGTTTTATATGAAAATAACGCTGATGAAAAACGTTTAATTGCCTCTATTACTAAAATAATGACTTGTATTATTGCAATCGAAGAAGGTGATTTAGATAAAAATGTTGAAGCTGGGGAAGAAATTTTAAAGATGTATGGAACTAGTATTTATTTAGAACTAAATGAAAAAATGAAATTAATTGATTTACTTTATGGGCTTATGTTAAGAAGTGGTAATGACGCATCAGTAGTAATTGCTAGAGAAATAGCTGGTAGTGAAGAAAACTTTGTTGAGATGATGAATAAAAAAGCTAAAGAAATTGGTATGACTAATACTACCTTTAGTAATCCTCATGGTCTTGATGAAGAAACAAAAAACTACTCTACTGCTAGAGATATGGCCAAACTATCAATGTATGCTTATAAAAATAAAACTTATAGAAAAATTATAGGAACAGAAGAATACCGGGTAAAAACTGATAATAAAAGTTATCTCTGGTATAATAGAATGAAATTATTAGGAAGTTATAAATATTGTACTGGTGGTAAAAATGGTTATACCCCTAGTGCTGGTAAAACTTTAGTTACTACAAATAGAAAAAGAAATTTAAAATTGACTATCGTTACTTTAGATGATAATGATGAATATAATAATCATGAAAGATTAGCAGAATATATTTTTAATAATTATAATAACTATAATATCGTTGATAAAAAGGATTTTGATCTTGTAATTAATAATAATAAGTATTATATAAAAAGCTCTTTTAGTTATCCTTTAACAGATAAAGAAAAAGACAACGTCAAAGTCCTAGCTAACATTGATGATTCTTTAAGTACTGGTAAAGTTGGTAATATAAATATAACTCTTAATAATAAGACCCTTAAAAAGATTCCTCTTTATATTGAAGAAAAAAAGAAAAAGGAAAACTTTTTTACTAAATTGTTTTCCTAAATCTAAAGAAATTAATAGATGGTCTTGCATTAATTCTAACATCATATATATCTGTTCCTATTCCAGATGTTATATAAAACTTAGTACTATCAAATTCATAATATGAATTAATGTATTTAGAAGCATAATCTTTAGAAGCAAAATTAAGTAAGTAAGGTATTCTAATTTCTCCTAAATGAGAATGACCTGCTAACGCCAAATCAACAGGATATGTTTTTATAAAATTATCTATATAGTCTGGTTTATGAAATATTGCTATAGTATATATATTTTCATTATAATTAGTAAAGGCCCCATCATAATTAATTGTATCACTATTAGTATTTAATCCTACTAACATAATTGGTTCATTACTTTCGTTATAAATTAATTCATTAGTATTATCTAATATTGTAAAACCACAATCTACTAAAATAGATATCGCTTCATCATTATCAGATTCCCCCAACACAGCATATTTACCTAAAGTTGCATCTATTTTTTTTAACTCTTTAACTAGTTTTTTCCTATCATCTGGAGTTAAATCCTCATCACTCAATAAATCTCCTGTAAATAAAATTAAATCAGGTTTTCTTATCTTAATAGATTTAATTACATCTTTTAATAAGTTATTATCACTATAATGTAAATCACCAAATTGAATAACTTTAATACCACTAAAGGACTCTGGTAATTTATTATTAACTATAGGCTCTTCATTAACTATTAAAGATGTAGTACCTATTCTAGTAATATAGAGAAATGTAAAAAAGACAAGAAAAAATACTATAATAATAGATATTACAATTCTCTTAACTATCTTTTTTACTTTTTCTGTATGTTTTTCTCTATCTATATCTTTTTGTTTATCTTTATTTAATTCTATTCTACTATTCATTACTAATCCCTCTATAATAAGTATATAAGAAAAAAGTTTTTTTTTAAAGAGTTTAATTTCTTACTTTTTCAATTTCTTCTTTTAAAGCATCATAACTCATACTTCCAAAAGATGTAAAAGAAATGTTACCATTAGAATTTATGATATATGTATTGGGATATGTTGTTATATAGTATTTATCAAATAAATCATTTTTAGCCATTAAAGATGTAAAGGTATAGTTATTTTCTTTTAATAATTTCACTATATCTTTTTTAGTATTACGAGATGTATTAGCAATACCTAATATAATAACATCATCCTGATTTTTATTATAATAATTATATAATTTCTCTATATTAGGAAGTTCATCTAAACATGAAAAACAATCTATGGCATAAAAATGTAAAATAATAGTTTTACCTATATAGTCATCCAAAGTATAAGTATTATTGTACTGATCTTTTAAAGTAAAGTTAATAGGTGTTGCCAGTTCTACTTTACCAGTGCTTTTTACAGTCTCCTCTTCTTTAATCGGTTTCATCATAAATCCTGTATAAGATACATATACTCCCATAATAATTATGATAATTGCCCCTATCTTAACAACATAGTTTAGGATATTTTGTTTCTTTTTAATTATGTTTAAAACTTCAGTAGTAAATAATCCTAAAATAATAAAAGGTAATAAAAAGCCTAAAGCATAAACTAAAACAAATAAATTTCCTATTAAAGTAGTACTTGCTGTACTTGCCATAATTAAAGTTGATGATAAAGCAGGTCCAACACAAGGAGTCCAAGCAAAAGAGAATAAAAACCCCATTAGAAAAGCAGTTTTTTTACTCATCTTATTAGGATTAAAATTAATTTTTAACTTTTTTTCTTTATTCAGAAAATTAACTCTCAATATCCCTAATTGAAATAGTCCCAATATTACAATTAATAATCCACCTGCTTCTAAAAATATTTTTCTATTATCTTTAAAGAATAATCCTAATCCAGTAAAAGATAATCCTAATATAAAGAAAGACATTGATATACCAAAAATAAAGAATAAAGTATAAATTAGAACTACTTTCTTTTTATAGGTAATGTTACCATCCTTATCTATATTTTTAGCATTACTAGCAAGATACCCCATATATAAAGGGATCAAAGGAATAACACATGGTGAGAAAAAGGATATTATTCCTTCTAAAAATACACCTGACATTTGAATTAATTCACTCATTAAATCACTCTCCTAAAAGATTTTAACAAAAATTAGAGTCAATAACAACTCTAATTTTCTTTAGTATTTAAGATAGCAAGAAAAGCATCCGGAGGTACTTCAACACTACCTATTTGCTTCATCTTCTTCTTACCTTCCTTTTGTTTTTCCAAAAGCTTTTTCTTACGAGTAATATCACCACCATAACATTTAGCAAGTACATCTTTTCTTAAAGCCTTTATATCAGTTCTTGCAATTACTTTATTTCCAATACTAGCTTGTACTGGCACTTCAAATAGTTGCCTTGGTATTACTTCTTTTAGTCTGTGAACTATTAATTTACCTCTATTATATGAGAAATCTTTATGAACAATAACACTTAAAGCATCTACTACTTCACCATTTAATAGTATATCTAACTTTACTAAATCACTAGGTTCATATCCTACCATTTCATAATCAAAAGAGGCATATCCTTTTGTAATTGATTTTAACTTATCAAAGAAATCATAAACTATTTCTGATAGTGGTAATTTGTAAATAAGACATACTCTTTCATCATCCAAATAATTCATATTGATAAATGTTCCCCTTTTATCTTGACACAGTTCCATTAAAGAACCAATATAATCCTTTGGCGTATAAATAGATGTCTTAACAAATGGCTCTTTTATTTCTTTTATCTTAACTCTAGGAGGCATTTTATTAGGAGCATCAACTTGTAAAACACTACCATCAGTAAGTGTTACTTCATAAATTACTGAAGGTGTTGTGGCTACTACATCAATATTAAATTCACGTTTTATACGTTCTATAGTCACTTCCATATGCAATAACCCTAAAAAACCAGTTCTAAAACCAAAACCTAAAGCGACTGATGTTTCAGGCTCAAAGACTAATGCCGCATCATTTAACTTTAATTTAGATAAAGATTCTCTTAAATCTTCAAATTGATTAGTTTCAAGTGGATAAAGACCACAGTAAACAACACTTTTCAATTTCTTATATCCAGGCAAAGCCTCTATTTCATTCTTAGTAGAGTTTAAAGTTATAGTATCACCAACATGAACATCGCTAATACTTTTAATAGAAGCATAGATATAGCCCACTTCCCCTGTATTTAAAGTATTAACCTCTACTTCTTTAGGTGTATTTTTTAAAATTGATAACACTTCATAGTTAGCACTACTTTCTAGCATATAAATAGTATCACCTTTTTTTACACTACCATTAAAAATACGAACAGCAGTTAAAACACCACGATAAGAATCATACATACTATCAAAAATTAATCCTTGTAAAGGCTTATTACAATCACCTTTAGGAGCAGGTATTTTAGTAATAATAGATTCTAATAATTCTTTTATTCCCTCACCTGTTTTAGCACTAGTTAAGATAATATCTTTTTCATCAAAACCTAAATTAGTAATCTCTTCTGTTACTTTAGGAATATCAGCACTAGGTAAGTCTATTTTATTAATAACAGGAATAATAGTTAAATTATTATCAAGAGCAAGATATAGATTTGCAAGAGTTTGTGCTTCTATTCCCTGTGTTGCATCTACTACTAAAATAGCACCTTCACATGAAGCAAGAGAACGATTAACCTCATAAGAGAAATCAACATGACCAGGAGTATCAATTAAATTTAGTAAATATGTTTTATTATTATATGAATAATTAATTGATACAGCATTTAATTTAATAGTAATACCACGTTCTCTTTCTATATCCATAGAGTCCAATAACTGAGCTTTCATTTCTCTTTCTGTAACTGCTTTAGTCTCTTCTAAAATTCTATCTGCTAAAGTACTTTTTCCATGATCTATATGAGCGATTATCGAAAAATTACGAATATTTTCTTGTTCCATAAACTTCACCTACTTAAAAATATAGTAACATCAGTTACTATATTATCATATTTTTAAAAGTTTTTTAACTATTGTATTGCTTTTTTGGAAAATCCAGTTGTTTTTATAATTATCTAAAACTTTTTTATATTTTCTTATACCGCATTTTTATTTATAAAGCTATTTAGTCCATTCATATCAAACTTAAACAACAGACTTATTTTCGTATAATCTTCTATTATTTTATTTACAGTTTGAATTCTATGTATCTAAATCCCTAATAAAGAACATCTAACAACTTCTTTCTATTGTGTTAGAACTTAATTCAAAGCTCTCTTGTAATTATGTGGTTATTATAATACTAAACCATATAGATAAATCAATATTTAAGAAGATACCGCTTCATTTAACATCTCAAAGAAAGCATTCATTCCTTTATTAAAAATATCTCCTATAAACTCTGATAAATCCAGCCCTAGGTCTGATACTTTATTATCATAATTAACTTTATCTTTATTGAGATAATCTTTTATAGTTACATCCTTTCCGGCTGCTATGTCTTCCTCATATTCTTTTATTTGTTCTTCTGTTAACATATTCTCTCTATTTTTAGTATATTCATTATAACCTGATGTTTGCATAAAGTATAAAATAAAGAAAAGAAATACTAATATTAAAACTATAAGTCTAGCAAGATTAGTTTTGGTCACTTTTTATCACCTCTGTTAGAACATCGCTTAAAATAAGAAGCGTCTCATATACTTCATCAATCGTATTCTCTGGTCCCCCTACTTCTATTAAAATTGTCCTGTTAGAAAAATCTTGATTATAAACACCATTTACACCCTCTCCTTCCTTTTCATATATTCCTTTAGAAAGTCCTGGTACTTTAGTATTTACTAATTCACTTATTTTTGTACTAAAATCCAAATTTCCCACGTAATTAGGATTTTCTAATCCTACTAAAAACATTACTTTAGCATAATTCTTATCATTATAAGTTAAAGTTGTTTTATCATGAGATAGAGAGTCTCTATGTAAATCTATAAAATAGATTAAGCTAGGATACTTTTCTTTTGCTTGTTCCATTAAAGATCTACTAGCCTGATAACTCCCTGCATAATTCAGTCCTAAACTACTTCTAATACTACTAATAGATTGTTCTTCAATTATAACGCTAAAACCATTATCTTCTAACTTCTCTTTTAAGACATAATCAGATAGTTTTACAGTTGGCATAACACTGTATTCTGCAAAGGATGATGGTTTATATTCTTCTGTATCATGAGAATTATATAGATATATTGTTGGTTCAACTTCTTTTATAACATCTTCATTACTTACTTTTTTAATATCTTTATTATCTACATCTATCTTTTTAGTTAAACCTTTAAAATTAGTATCAAGTATAGAAAGAGGATCAGTTAAATCTAAATCTATTAATTTTGTCATAATCTTATGAAAATAACTATAGTTAGATTTACTATTAACAATAAAATGATTATTGTTTTCTATTAAGAAAGTTACTAAATCACTATTTTGATAAGGTAAATTATATTTAGATAAAGTTTTAATTGTTATGATAAATGAAGAAAAAATCATAATAAATAATAGTATGATTTTAGGTTTTATTTTTTTAGATTTTTTATTTTTTGATATAAACTTTTTCTTCATAAAAATTCTCCTTTATTACATAGTAATAAAAGAGTTATTAAAATTATGTCGAATTAATTTAATTCTAAACTTTTATTTAAAGCTTTCGATAAAAGAAGACTTAACTTTTCTATAACAAAGTCTACTTCTTTAGGGGTTACTAATAGATTATATCCTAAAGGTGTTAAAACCTCTGTAATTAATGTCTTGATTTCATCTTCTGATAGATTACCAATTAAGCCCATTACTTCTTCTCGTTCTTCCTTATTTAAAGTCTTATCATGACTTTTATAATCTCTATTAATTTGAGGAACTAGTTTTAATTTATTATTATTAATATTTTCTTTTTCATAAGAGAAATGTCTAAACATATAATTGATTGTATTACTAACTATGGTCGTTGCATCTACTACTGTTGGTATACCTATGGCAATTACAGGAAGCCCTAGTGTTTCCTTACTAATTTCAAAACGATTATTTAAAAGACCACTACCAGGATAAATGCCAGTATCAGTTATTTGAATTGTTTTATTAATACGATCAAGACTTGAAGCAGCAAGGGCATCTATTACTATTAAAAAATCTGGTTTAGTTTTTTCTATTACTCCTTCTATTATCTCTTTAGTTTCAATTCCTGTTGTTCCCATAACCCCTGGTATTAGGGAAGATATTACCCTATATTTAGAATCTAATGGTAGCCCTAACTCTACTATTTGTCTTGTTATTTTGATAGAATCAACTGTTAGAGGTCCTAGAGCATCAGGAGTTGCTTTTCTATTACCAAGACCTACAATTAAACAGCTGTAACTATCTTTAATATTAATACTCTTTAATAAATCTTTTAAAGCTTTAATAGTTGCGCTTAATAAATTATTAAAATTAGCCTCATCTGTAACATCCTCAAAATAAATAGTCTTATAAACTCCTTTTTTTTTAGATATAAGTTTAGCAGAATCTTTATCTAAGGTGATAGTTTCTACTTTAATATCTTTATATTGTTCCTCATGTTTTTCATATTCTTTAAAATTATTAAGATGTTCAACTATTAAGTCTGTTCTAATTTTATATTTACTTAAATCTATTTCATGCATTAAAAACACTACCTTTCATATTTTCTCTTTTTATATTATTAACAAAAAGTACAAAAATATTTGCAAAATATACTATTATTTGGTAAAATTAGATTGTTTACAAAAAGTGAGGTGAAAACATGCCAAATATTAGAAGTGCTAAGAAAAGAGTACGTAGTAATGCTAGAAAAGCAGATGTTAATACTTTAGTTAAATCTAGTATGAGAACTGCTGTTAAAAATTGTGAAAAAGCTATAGTAGCTGGAAACAAAGAAGAAGCTGCTAATAAATTAAACATCGCATTACAAAGAGTTGATAAAGCTTGTACTAGTGGACTAGTTCATAAGAATAAAGCTGCTAGATTAAAATCAAGACTTACTAAAGCAGTTAATGCTATGAATTAAAAAGAAATGTGGATAGTGTACACGCACATTTCTTTTTTATTTTCTGTCTAATGTTATTTCTTTAAAAGCATTATTTTTAATATCATTTAGAATAATACTAGATACTCTCTCATAATCAGTAATATTACCTTTGGTAAGACAACCTCTTTTTTTAGCAATTTCTTCCATTATTTCTATATTAGTTATATTATCTACATTAATATTATAACGATCCTCTAGTTTTTCTTTATATAGTTTTATTAGGATATCTATGGCAAATAAAGCTAGATCTTCTTTATTTAGTATTTCTTCTTTAATAGATGATAATACGGCAAGTATCCTTGCTTCATATTGATCTTCTAATTTAGGCCATAAAATACCAGGAGAGTCTAGTAAATCGATATCTTTATTAATTCTAATCCAAGATATACTTTTAGTAAAACCGGGTTTATTACCAACGCCTACAGCCTTTTTACCTACTAATCTATTTATTAATGTACTCTTTCCGACATTAGGTATACCTATAATTAAAGCTCTTAAATTACGAGGTTTTAAACCTTTAGATTTTCTTTTATCATTTAATTCTTTACTAACACTTTCGCTTAATTCTAGGACATTCTTAACATTTTTATTATTAGCTAAATCAACTGGTACTACTTTATAGCCAAGACTCTCATAATAACTAATAAATTTATCGGTTTCTTTTTTATCACATAAATCATATTTAGTCATTATTAATATTCTAGGCTTATCTTTAATTAAATCATCAATATCTTTAATTTTAGATGAGATAGGCATTCTTGCATCTATTACTTCATAGATTATATCTATTAAATTAATCTTTTCTCTTATTTCTCTTTTGGTTTTAGCCATATGGCCTGGATACCAGTTGATACCGATTTTGTAAACCCCCTCTTTTTTATTATCATTTGACATATAAATCACTTCCTTGCATAAAATCTATTTCATTATATCATACTTTTTAACCAAAAGAAAAAGTAGACATTAATCTACTCTATAAATTGTAATTTGTATTATTTTTAGCTAATATTAATTACTTAAATATTATTATTTTTTTCATTATACATTCTTGCTTGTGAATCCTTTTGCATTTCATATCCATATTCAAATATATATGACATACTAAAGATAATTAAAATTTCTAATATACTCATTAATTCAAATGGACTGCTTCCACCAGTAGATATACCTAATATTATACTAAACAAAATATCAGATATTGGTGTAATTAAAATTAATGCAATTATTAAATAAGAAATCTTTTTAATATATTTTACATTATCTAAAGTAAACGGTGTCGTTTTATCTTTAATATTATTAAATAATTTTTCTACACATCCTAATATAATTATCATAATATATAGTTCAACTAACAAAAAAACCAACCCTGTTTCAATATAAGTAATTATTTTAATATTAGAATTATCTTCAAAAATTTCAATAACATCATAATCTTCATCTTGAATATCAAACTCACCAATAATAATATCATGAATTTCAATTTTGTTTTCACCAATAATTTTAATATTGTCCGTTTTAAATACTATTTCATTGTCCTTAATTTCAATATTATTAACTATATAAGGAACTAATATCATTCCTAATATAATAAATGGTATTGCAACTTTTAAAACAATTGCACCAATTTTTCCTATTAGGCTAATTACATTGCTTAATGTTTTAACTTCTTTTTGTTTCTTTTCATTAAACTTAACTACATTCATAACTATTTCTTCATCTAATGAAGTAATATCTGCCATATCAGTATGGACAAGATCATTCAATTTGCAGTTAAATATTTTACATAGTTCTAAAATATTATTCATTTCAGGATATGATTCGCCATTCTCCCATTTTGAAACTGATTGTCTTGTTACATTAACTTTTTCTGCTAATTGTTCTTGCGACATTTTTTTACTTTTTCTTATTTGTCTTAAATTATCTCCAAACTTCATTAGACTAACTCCTTTCACAAATTAAGTTTAATATTATATAATTTTATTCTCCATCTATTTTCAGTTGCATTTTATTTTTGCAACTAAAACATTACATATTTATTATAGCACAAAAAAAGCAAGTTCTTTTATAGAACTGCTCGTTAAATTGTAATTTGAATTTATTTTTTTAATACTTTATTTAATGTTTTAATATGTTCTTCGGGATTAATTAGTGCATCTTCACAATGACCTTTTCCTTTTAAACAAATAGTAGTAGTATTTTGATAGTTTTTCTTCAAATAATGTGCAACTTTACGAAATAAAATCTCATTTATTTTACTACCATAAAAATAATAAATCTCTGTATTTGGTGTGTTAATATCGCTAGGTAAATTAAATTTTCCAACTTCCTGAACACAATTAATTATTGTTTTATCTGACAGATAATCAAACAACTCTAAAAACACATCTACTTTATCTTCGCTAATAATAGTGCCAATGGCTTGTTTTATGGTTTTTTCATCTCTATTTTGAGTTTTATGAGTAATATTCAAATACCATTTTGTAAAATAATTTGTCATAAATTTATTCCAAGATAAAAGAGGAGAACTCTCTAATATTAGTTTTTCTATTTCTATATTTTTATTCTTCCAAATATAACTTGCTAAAATTCCACCCATACTCATACCATAAATTGCAAAAACTTTATTACCATATTTAGTAATATAGTATTCTTCTAATTCTTTAGCACAAATATCGAATGATACAAAATCCTCTTTCTCATTGATATTATGACCTGCAAGAATCGGTACAATTACACAGTAGTCATTTTTATAGTAATCAATATAATCATCCCATATTTGATATGGACTTTGAAAACCGTGAATCAAAATGATTTTCTCATTTTTGGGATTACCATATTCTAATATTTCCATCTCAACAACTCACTTTCAAATTACTATTTACCTATCTATTTTCTTCCGAAGTATTATGGGGTTTACCTTGCGGTATCAAACAATTGATATTTCTTTTTTGGAAACTTTTTTCTTCATTAGACATTACTATCACTTCCTACTTCTCGCTTCGTTTCTAATTTTTTCTATTCCTTATTTTCTAATAATTTTCTTTCTTTTTCAAGTTCTTTTAAACTCTTTTTAGGAGTTGGCATATTCTCTGGCATCATTCCGCCGATATCAGCAATTGCTTTTCTTACCTTTTTACCAACTTCATAATGTACGTTTTTTGCATTGTTTTCGCCTTTAACATTATCTCTTAAAAGTTTTTGTTTTGTTTGATTGATTCTAAACAAATTTGCTACTAACTCATCCTCATTCATATTATCTAGAATATCTTCTCTATAACGTAATTTTTTCCTCTTAAAAATATCATCAGCAGTTTCACCATTATATAATCCTCTATATCCTGCATTATGAAACTCGGCCATATTTTTGACTCCTGCAGATGAGGCTACTTTTTGTAATGTATAATTTCCTCGTCTAGTTAACTTTCTTTGATAAAATCTTTTCTCATCATCTGATAAAGAATCATATTCTTGTTCAGTAATTTCTTGTTTTCTTGTTTGAACAGCAAAATAAGTTTGACCTAAAGCAACCACTTCCTTACTTGGGTCGGCATTTTGAACTATCAAATAACAGGCATATCTAGAAAGTTTATAGTCAAGAATTTTTCTTTTTGCAGTTTTACCTATTTCTATCATTTTGTTGGCTTCAACAAAATGATCAAACACATTAAATTTACTATTTTTGCAAGATGTAATAGCTTTATCTATTACTACTTTGAAATTTCTCCATTCTTTATATTCCAAAACTTTTTGCAAATCACGAGCAAACCAGTACTCGCCTCCATACTCATCAATATGTTTTATATCTTCAAAAGTTTTACTAGTGTATTTATTAACAATTTCTTCCATTCTACCCTCCTTTTTAAAATATAATATTAGGGGTTTACCTTGCGGTATCAACTAAAATGTTTTACCCCATTTTTAATAAAAATCGCTTATTTTGCACATTTTTTGCCATTTTTTGTTGTTTTTTTTTAAAGTGAAAATTATCGATGCTCGTAAGCCCTTTATTTATAAGATTTTCTAAGAGAGGTTAAATAAATTGGTATCAAGCAGTTAATATTAGTTTTATTTTCATTCATAAAAATCACTTCCTTGGTTTCAATCTAATTTATTATATCATAATTATTAATTAAAATAAAAATCTACTAAATAGTACGTTCAAAAAACTATTACTTTTATAAGTATTTATTTTACAACTTATGATATAATATTCTATGAAAAAAATAACATAAAATAATGTTGGAGGTAAATTATGAAAAAGAAAGAACTAATCATTATAGGTTTTCTTACTGTATTATTAGCATTTATAGAGTTAAGTGGCTTACCAAGTGCCTTATTTGTAAATATTAATTTTTTAGATATCACTCCATATTACTTTACACTTATGTTTAATTTTCTAATTATTGGTTTAATTTCATTTTTAACATTAAAGTTTCTTTGTCCTAATTGGAAGTTAGGACTTAAGAAGGATGGACTAAAAGAAGGACTAAAAAGATATGGTATACCCGGTATTGCTGTAGGTATTATATCTTGTGTTGCTTTTTATATTGGATTAACCCCTTTTGATTATAATCCAACAATATTGAAAGTTTTAATAGAAGGCATCATTTATTACATAGGTGTTGCAATAGTTGAAGAATTATATGTTAGAGGATTATTATTAAATCTTATTGAAAAATTATGTCATAACAAAAGAAACAAAGAAATTATTGCAATTATTTTATCATCTATTATTTTTGGACTAGGTCATATATTTGGTGTTTTGGGACAATCAGTTTTTATTATAATTACAAGAATAATTTCAACGATTTCTATGGGGATTTACTTTGGAACAATATATAAGAAAACAAAAAACTTATGGTTACCAATCATTATTCATTTTATAATAAATGTATGCGCTCTTCCTTATTGTTTTAGTAGTATATCAACTTATCCTAATGTGAGTTCATACATTATTTTACCAGCTTATTTATTACTTCTAATATATAGTTTATATATTATGAAAAAAATTAATAAAAGCAAATCTTCTAATAAGTAGATTTGCTTTATTAATTATAATTAACATTTATCTATTTTCTTAAAGACAAAGATAAAATTATAATAAATTCATAATTCCATAGGTTATAAATGGACTAGCATATATTGTTATATATATTAAAGTTATCCAGGGTTGATAATCTATATAAAATGCTTTAAAAGATAAAGACCACGGATGTTTAACTAATACCCATCCGATTAAATCACCTACTACTGTTATCGTCCCCCATATAATTGATGTTAAAATAACAGTTGTTAAAGTTACTGTTTCTAGGCCATTAAAGTATAAATAGGCAAAGATAGGAAATACAATTAAATTATATAAAGTGTGCCAAGGCTTTGTTTTTTCATAGCCTTCACCCATACCTTCACTTTCTTTCATTGATTTCATTTTTAAAACTTTAATATTAAATATTGTATGTAAAACTCCAATTCCTGTAACAATAAAATATGCTACTAAATACCATAATATTAAAAAACCAAACTTCTCCATTTTTTCTCCTTTCCATTCAATGAATAAAATTAAAAAGTAGATGAAGTATTATACTTTTCTTAAAATATCTACTATCCAATCAACTTCTGGTAATGAAAGTTGTGGTAAAGCAACTTTTTGTTCCATTATTCCTTGCACACTACACCAAAAAGCAGTTGATAATGCTAATGCATTACCATTTTTTATAGATCCTATTTTTTGTCCTTCTTCTATAATTTTAGATGATAATTCAATTTGATTTACAGATAACGCTAATTCTCTAATTTCATCCGGTGTACCTTGCTTTTGGGCTCGTGCTATAAGGATAAACATTTGACAAATCCATGGTTCCTTATCTATTGCTTCAAATAATCTATCTAAAAATTTACTAAAATATTCTATTGGATCTTTATACTCTATTTTTTGTGGAGCTTTCATTCCATCTATACCAATTTTAATAAGCTCTAAATATAATTGCTCTTTGGATTTATAATAATGAAATAATAATCCTATACTAATATTTAAACTATCTGCAATATCAGAAATTTTTGTTTCTGAATATCCTTTTATTACAAACAATTCTAAAGCCTTAAACAATATTTGCTTTTCTCTAAATTCTTTTTGCTCTTTTCTAGTCATATTACACTCCTAAAATTAAATTTTTATTCATTGAACTAATATTCAGTATAAATCATTAATAATTACTTGTCAATAATTATTAAAAAAGATACTAATCCTAGTAACTTTATCCCTTTATCATATTAAATTATTGACAAAATATTTTTTATTATTAATTATTTCATCTATTGTTTGATTAATTGTTAATTTATCTGTATATAATATATATTTTTCGTCATAATTATTATTTAAAAATTCATTAAGTAATACCAAACATCTTTCTTTCATTTGATATTCTTCTTTTCGCTCTTTATCTCTTTTTAAAATAGTTGTTTCATCTACTAATAAGACTACAAACTTTGTCTCTACATTTTCAAATATACTTTTTAATTGCGTAAATTTATCTTTATCTATAATATAATTAAAAACAACATCATATCCAGCATTTAAATAGTTATTAATGGTATCTATACATACTTTCCAAAAGATATTAAGATGATTACCAGGTTTCCATGCTTTCACATAACCTCCTACTACTTGATGATAGAAATCATCTCCTTCTAGTAAAACAGATTTTTCTAACCTTTCTGATAGTCCTCTAGAAACAGTACTCTTCCCTACTCCTGCTGGTCCTGTTATAATATATAATTTTGCCATAATTTTTCTCCTATATCACTTTATTATTTTAATTAGCATTACCTATTCTATTAAATGGTAAAATAATCAAACTAGTTCTACCTAATAATTGATCTATCTTCATAAAACCTAACTCTCTACTATCTAAAGAATTTTCTCTATTATCTCCCATAACTAGATAAGCGTCTTCCGGAACAGTATCACTACCTAATTCTTCTATGTTAAAATCTTCTGTCTTACCATGTTTAAAGTTTTCTTTAACTTTTTTACCATCTACATATAAAGTATTATTCTTATATTCTATATGTTCTCCAGGTAATCCTATAACTCTTTTAATTAAATATTCATTAGGCATATTAACAACAACTATATCAAATCTTTTAGGTTCATTAAAGTAATAAGCTGTCTTATTTAAAATCATTATGTCACTTTCTTCTAATGTTGGGTGCATAGACTCTCCATTTACTTTAATAGGTGTTACTATAAAAGCTTTTATAAATAAGACGACAGCAATAATGATTATATATGGTAATAATGGTTTAATTTTCTCTTTCATATTATATCCTTTCTAATACATTACTACTATATTATACATCTAATTTAATGTTAAGAAAAGAAAAAAGAGGAACTATTGTTGTCCTCTTTCTTTAATACGATATTGACCTACTCTTCCTCTTAGGAAGTTTAGTTTAGCACGTCTTACTTTACCATGTCTTAAGACTGTAATTCCTGCAATCTTAGGTGAATGGATTGGGAATGTTCTTTCAACACCTACACCACTACTCATTTTACGAACTGTAAATGTTTCACTAACACTACCACCACGACGAGCGATTACAATTCCTTCAAAAGCTTGGATTCTTTCACGTTTACCTTCGATAATCTTAACGTCAACACGAACAGTATCTCCAACTCTAAATTCAGGAATGTTCTTATTAATTTGTTTTTCATTAATTTTGTCAATTACGTTCATATAAGATCCTCCTTTACCTATAACCAATGCTCATAACCAAAGAGCCAGCGGAACATTTTTTTGACGACTTCAATTATATCATAGCATTAGTCATTTTGTAAAGGATTATTTTTCACCTACTACTCTAACAATAGCTTTATTACTAAAATCTAAACTATTAATAACTTCCATAATTGTTGTAACATTCATATTCTTAATTAACTCTACATAATTATCAACTACTTTATGATAATTAACTAAATCATCTACTACATTATCCACTAGATTATCTGCATAATCTGTCTTAATAACTTCACTAGAAATCCATACCTTTTTCATTCTCTCTAAATCTATCTCATCAATAGATAGATTAGCAAGATAGTTTTCTAACTCCTTTATAAATACTGGATAATTTAAAACATCAGCTTCTACCATAAAAGTAATAATATTATCTACATCTTGAAAATAATAACCACTTCTACTTACTAAATGTCTTTTCCTTATCATTTCTCTAAATTCTGAACTAGAACCAAAACAAAGAGATACTATCATATTAAGATATAAATCTAATATAACTTTATTCTTAATCGGAAACTTTGCTTTTTCCATTTTAAATCCCATAGCAAGTTTTTCAACTTGAACCTCTCTTTTTATTTCTTCATAGTCTTTTACTACTTTGACAGGTTCTTTATAATGCTTAATTTTAATATCCTTATCTTTTTCTAAATTAAATCTTGCTAAAGTATCAGTTGTAATTTTAAGAACTTCATCAGGAGAAACAGCACCACCTACTACTAAAAACATATTACTAGGACGGTAGAAGATATTATAACAAGCATATAAATCTTCTTTAGTTATTTTTTTAATCGTTGAAACAGTACCCAATATTGGAGTATTATATGGTGATAATTTATATAAATTCTTATTTATAGTTTTATATGCTAAATAATCAGGATTATCATCATTCATAGCAGCTTCTTCAGAAATTATTCCTTGTTCTTTCGCTACATTTTCATCTGTAAAGTAAGGACTATTAACAAAAGTTAATAAATACTCCAAATTTTCTTTCATCTTTTTATTACCAGTTACAATATAACAAGTACTTTTATAACTAGTAAAAGCATTAACATAACTACCAGTTTTGGCATAAAAGTCAAAAGGTTTATTACCATCTTTACTTTCAAACATTTTATGTTCTAGAAAATGTGCTATACCATTAGGAAAAATAGTCATTTTACTTTCGCCTTTAGGAACAAACTCATTATTAAGGGCACCATAGTAAGTACCATAGTTAAAATAATAATTTTTCTTTTTACTAAACTCATTATTTGGAATAATAATAATTTCTAAACCATTATCTAAAACTTCTCTATAAATCGTTTTATCTACATTTTTTAGTTCAATTTTCTCCATTATCATCACTTCCTTCTAGAATATAAACTGTATTCATTTTAACTTTTTTTGCAACAGCGATGATTTCTTCTTTAGTTACTTTTAACATTTTCTTACGTTTAGTTTCAATATCATCTACTCCAAGTAATTCTATCATATAGTAACTTTCTATAATTTGAAAAGGACTTTCTATTATATCATCAATAGCACTAGTATAGTATTCTTTCGCTTTCACTATTCTATCATCATCTATTTTACCTGCTTCTAAATTTTTTAAAAGTTTTTTTACAATATTAACTGCATCCATACTTTTATCTTTAGTAATACCACCTCTAATAATAATTAAATTATCTAATTTATTAGGAGTACTACTTACATAATAGGCAAGAGAATTTTTTTCTCTAATCTCTGTAAATAATAAAGATTCTGAACCACCACCAAGTATAGCATTATATAAAGAAAGAGGATAATTTCTTTCATAGTCTGTCAAATTATTAAGAGATAATGTTATTATTAAGTTATCTTGTTCTGCTGATGCTTTTTCTTTAACCATTTTTGTTCTAGAAGTTTTTGTCTCTTCTACTAAAGCTTTTATAGGTTGCTTCTTAAAGGTATTTATCTTAAACTTCTCTCTTATAACATTTGTAATATATTCTTCATCTACATCACCTAAAACAAAGATATCAACAAAATCATGTTTAATTACTTCTTCATAATAAGAATATAGATTTTCTCTAGTAATTTTCTCTAAATCTTCCAGATAACCAATTCCTCGATAACTTATAACACTTTTATCATTAGTCGCTTCTAATCCTTTAATTAAAGCATAAGTCATTTTGTTTTCAACCAAACTATTAAGATCTGCTTTATACTCTTCATAAACTGTATTAAAATCAGTCTCGTCAAAAGCTTTATTAGTAACTTTAGGATTAAATATTAAAGAATCTAATAAATCTAAACTCTTCTCAAAGTTACCTTTTTCAGTATACTTATCATGTAATACTTTTAGACTAATTCCTGTATCTAAATAATTACCTATTCTCCTATTAGTTCCTGATATATTAACAGCGTACAGATCTTGTTCAGCTTTAGTAAGTTCTACTTTAGTTTTATAATCATTACTACCAAGCATCATAATACGACTTAAAAAATTCCGTTTCGTAATATTTTCTTTTAAGGCTTTCTCTCGAAAAAATATTTTAACAGTAATAGTTTTATAAAGGTTTGTTTTGATTATATGAAGATTATAAGCCCCCATCTCTTTCTTTACATAATTCATTTTTCACCTTTCCTTTCTATATAACCGCAGCATCTAAGGCTAGTGTAATCATCTGATTAAGTGATTGTTCCCGCTCCTCACTTGTTAAACTTTTCTCATCATAAAAAGAATCAACAACAGTCATTAGGCAAGTAGCTTCTTTATTAAGCTTTTTCGCTACATAAAACAATCCAAAAGCCTCCATTTCTGCTGCTAAAAAATCATCATCAGGAAAATTAGATCTAAACTCATCAAGAGAACTACTATATAGATCAAATACATCACTGGTAATAGTCTTACCAGTTTTTAAAGGAATATTCTTACTACTAGCAGTCTTCTTAATATTTTCATTCAAAGCTTCACTAGAACAAACAAAATCAACCTCATTATCATCTAATAATTTTGGAAAGTATGTTTTAGAATATGCTCCTTCTGATAAAACAACATCTAGAACCTTAATATTTTTATTAAACGAACCACTAGTTCCAATACGAATTATTTTCTTTACATCATAAAATTTATATAGTTCATAAGAATATATTCCAATACTAGGAATCCCCATACCAGATGCAAAAACTGTTACTTTATTTCCTTTATAATAACCAGTATAGCCAAACATATTTCTAACTTTATTAACCAATTTGTAATCAGTTAAAAAATTTTCAGCGATATATTTTGCACGTAAAGGATCTCCTGGCATCAGAACTACTTCTGCAATATCTTCTATTTTACTTTCAATATGTGGTGTCATAATAAACCTCCTAAAAAAATTATAAAAATGTTAACTTTTTATAATCTTATCGTTAACACTCCCTATTAAAATTATAACTTAATTAATTTAAAAAAGGAAGTTAATTTTTGATAAAGCCTAGTACCTAGCTTTTAATCGTCATATAAACCATGTATTTTTTCTAAATCATGATCACTTATTTTTTCTAATACCCATTTTTTATTATCTTTAACTAAATTAAAATTTATTGTATAACTAGCCTTATCAGTTACTTCTTTCATAGCATTTATCTTATAGTGATCAATCTTCTCTTCTTTTGATTCTTTATCATCACTAGCAAATTCTTCATCATGTTCTTCAATATAATCATTCGCTTCATTTAAAGCATTATTATAATCAAAAACTTCTAATTCTACTATTACAGTAGCACTATCGCCATTAGTCTGTTCATTTTTTATCTTATAGGATAAATTTTGATATTGTTTAATCATCAACTCTTTATACTCTTCTTTATATTCATCACTATAATTACTATTATCCACTACATCATCCAATTCAGTTAAAACAGTACTATCAAGTATTTGATATTTACCTAAATATTCTTCTACTCTTTTAGTTGGAGTATTCATCATATCATTACACCCAGTAAGTAATACTAAAAACATCACTAACAATAATATTTTCTTTTTCATTTCTATCACCTAATATTATTATTTACATTTTTTTATATTTTATACTTTAGTTTGACAAATAAATATATTTATCATATAATTTATATCACTCTAGGGGGATATAATAAATGGATTCTAATAATGAAAATAATAATTATAAATATAGTTATAGTGATATAGATTTAGAAGAATTAGAAGATCTAATTTTAAAATCTACTAAAGAAATAATAGAATATTATGAATATACAGATTTATTAAAAGAAGAAGAACAAGAAAATGATTCTACAAAAACATACAAAATAAAGTAATTATTTTTTCTTAATTGTTGATAATTTTAAAAGATTATATAATTTATGATGAAATTTATTATAATCTTTTGATATTTCTTTTTCCAATACTATTAACTTGTTATCAAAATCTCCCCCTTCATCCATAAAGAACTCTTTATAAAGATAATTTAATTTAGACACCTCTTTATTTTGTCTAATTTTTTTTATTTCTCTTGATAAAAACTTATGTTCTTCTTCCTCTTTTCTAGTTAAATAAGATATATTACTACTCTTTCTTATAATATTATATGGAATATCCATTACAACTAACTCTTCTCCTATTTCTAAAACTTCTTCCTCTTCATCTAATAAAAGATTACTTTTATAAACAACATTACCTTCACTATCAAGTTCTAAAGCTAAAGCTTTTTTATTAGTAGTTACAATAACAGCATAATCAACTATATCTATTTCATTATGGAAATAACTTTCTGTTTTATCTTTTATTTTAAATAAAAAACTCTTATCTATTTTAATTTTAGATGTTAATAAATCTTTAAGCATAATATCTTTAACTCTAATAATTGGTATTTTCTTTATATGTTCTAAATCATCTTCTAAATTCCATTCATAAAATTCCTTTAATCTTATATCTTTTGTCCAATTAAGTAAAATATCGTAAGTGTAAATCATCTTTTATTCCCCTTTCTTTTTAATGATACAATTAATAAGATAATACCCAATATTAAAGTATAGTTCTTAATATTAGAAAACATGAATTTTAGATATTCTATAAAAGAATATCCAAAGGTAAATAGATTAGAATAAATTATAAAATAAAAGAACCCTACTGTTGTTAAAATAAAACCTATCAATCCTATAAATATATATTTAATAATATCACCTAATATAATTTATTCTAATTTATTTTTAGTATACAAGAATAATTATTTTTTATACAAAAAAAAGCTTAAAAAAGCTTCTCTTTAGATTCTATTTCTTTAGTATCTTTAAACTCTACTTTATTAATACTTTCAAACTTTTTACTAATTTTATCTGTTGTAATTGAAACATTCTCTACATCTTTATTAACTGCCTGAATGCTTCTTGATAATTTATCCCATCGTTCTTTATATCTTGCAAATTCCAAACTTAATTTATTCAACTCTTCATGAATAATAGAAGTGTATTTATCCTTTTCCATATTTTTAATAATCATTTGTATAACGGTTAGTGTTGACATTAAAGTTGTAGGAGATGTTAGCCATACTCTTTTCTTATAGGCATATTCAATTAAATCTGGATGATAGGCATTTATCTCTGCAAATATTGCTTCTGCAGGTAAAAACATAATTGCTTGATTACTTGTAACACCATCTATAATATATTTACTACTAATAGCATCTATATGTTTTTTTACATCCAACTTAAAAGCTTTGGTAGCAGCCTCTCTTTCTATTTTAGATAAATCTTTATCAACCATAATTTGATAATGCTCTAAAGGAAATTTAGAATCTATTGCAATAGTACCAAGAGGTTCAGGTGCGAAAAGAATTGAGTCTGCAATAGTACCATTTGGAAGAGTATATTGTAATCTATAAATAGAATCATTTCCTTCACCAAATATATTAACAAGTATATGTTTTAAGTTAACTTCACCATAGATACCTCTTGTCTTTTTATCTGTTAATATACTTTGTAAGGAGATAATATCAGTAGATAGTGTATCTATTTTCTTCTGTGCTTCATCTATTTTACTAAGACGTTCTATAACCGATGTAAAAGTTTTATTAGTCTTCTCAAAATTTTGATTAATTCTTTCATTTACCGCTTCATTAATAGCAAGGAGTCTCTTTTCCAATCCCTCATTTAATTTAGTAAAATCATCAGTTAGATTTCTAGTTAATCCATCTTTAAATTCATTTAACTCTTTAATAGTATTAATTTCTAAATTATTAAGTCTATCAGTTATTTTAGACTCATTTATATTTTTCATAAGTGATATAACTATTAAAATAATTATTAGTACAAGTAATATTATAATTAAGTAATCCATAAATTTATCCTCCTATATATAGGATACATTTAGAACAAATTTTCGTCAAGAATTATTTTTCATAACCAGACTTAATACTATAAGTATTATATCCTTTATTATTAAGAATAGCAGATAGTCTTTTACTATTAAAACCAGTTTCACATATTAAGTAATAAGTTTTATCAAAGGATAGATATTTATCAGGCATAGTTCGTAGTACTCTTAAAGGAATATTAATAGCATTTTTAAGATGCCCTCTTTCATATAAGTAATGTTCTCTTATATCAATTATATTAGAATTATCTAAATATTTAATTTCATCATAATCTATTTCCATACATAACACCACTATATTATATGAAAAAAAAGAAAAAAGAGGTAAGTCCTCTTAATTAGATAATTCGATAGTAAATGGATCTGTTTTAGTTCCTGTTCCTCCAGTTATTACAACATTAGATTTTAGATTCATGGATGGACGCACACATAAACTAACAGACAAATTATACATAGTAACACCATATGAATGATTGCCGGAAATAACACTTACTGAACCTGTTGAATCAATATATGGTGTTAAGAGAAAATAATTATCTATATACATATTAAAGTTAAATTGTTGTTGCATTAATTCTCCATATCTTAATAATCCTACTTTAGCAGTTGTTGTATTTGAAGTTAATATGCTTTCACTTGGATCCGTATATTTTGCTAGTTTATAATATGGTGTATCTGCTCCTACAGTTCCAAGATACCATGTTGTATTATCTTCTATCATATTCACTTGCTCACTTGTCAAGTATTCTCCACTTGTTAAATATTCTCCATTTAAGAATGTACCTATTGTATTCGTACTTGAAAAATATTATTACCACCAAACAACATTAATTTAAAACTCCCAGAATCTTTCAATGGTTCTGCACTGGTTATTTTAGTTAAACCTTCTGTTTCATGGCTTACTATTTGATATAAATTGTTTTCTCCTGTTCCAAATCTTATATATTCTCCACTATATCTTGTATTTAGAAGACTACCAGATAAATCACTATCATTATCTCCTTCTAATCTGTATGGATCATCTGCTGTTCCATTTCCACTTACTATCTTTACATCACTTTTTAAATTTATAGCTGGACGAATATTAGTACTAACTTCTGAAAAAGTTTCCATACTAGGATAACAATAGGAAATATAAATTATAGTATTGGCAGTTTGTGGTGTTAAAGTATACCAACTTGATTTTGTGTTTAAATATCCATTATCATAGGTTGTACCTCTATAACTAGTTTGATATTCATATAAATTAAGTAGTCCTACTGCATCTGTTACTACTGTTGTTCCGTTTGGTCTTGTTATACTTCCATACTTATACCTCATTTCTCTATCTAACTTGATCTCCTGTTATTCTAAGTTTTCCTTTCCAAACTTGACCACCAAAATCTCCATCTATTTCTATTGTCGGCCACACTCTTAAAACATAACTATTTTCTTCTCCTCTAGTTAATGTTCCCTTATCTAAAATTCTAGAACCATCTACCCCTAAACTCTCTAAATATTTGGCAGATCCTACACTATCATTTTTATCTAAACTATACTTTAAATACATATCATCTAATTGAACCTCTGGAGAAGTTATTTCAATATTATCTAAATAGATTGCATAATTTACATCTGCAGTACCAGTATTTTCTAAAGTAAAATTATAACCTGTCAAAGCTAATCCCTCACTATCAGTTAAAGGATACGTATCCTCCAAATTAATAGTATTACCTTCATTTAAAGTTAATTCTAAAGTTCCAAGAGTAATAATATTTTCACTACCTTGTCTACTATAACTAAAGGCTGCAAATGATAATGCTATTATTACTATTAACAACACAAATAATAAAACTATTAAAAATATTTTATTTCTTTTTTCTTTCATATTCTCACCTACATTATACATAAAGTATAACATTATTACTTTTATCTTTCAACTGCCTTTTTAATTTAAACTACTTCTTTTAACATTATTAACTTCTTTACCATTTACTCTAAAACTAACCGTATTCACATTATAATTTGCAAAAACTGATGAACTTATCATATATAATACTTCTTCTTGTATTTTACTATCACTATCAAACAAGGCATTATTAAAATCTAATATTAATAATTCATCATCTACAATCTCTTTGTCCATTAGTTCTACATTCTCATTTAATATACTTCTTAAGTTATCCTCATATATATAACTAGTTGTAAGTTCTTCAACTATAATATTTATTTTATCTTTATTATCTTCATTATTTAAATATTTAGTAACAGGTACATAGTAAGTATCTTCATCTATTAATTCTTGATAATAAATAGTAACTTTAGTTAAGTCTTTTAAGCTAGTATAAGAGTATTCTTTATTTATACCTATATCTCTAGTAAGAGGTAAAGATAACTTTTTACTTGTATTAGGATATGTTTCTAAAGAATTACCTTCTATTGATATATTAACTTTATTTATATCATCAAGTTCTGTTATAGAGTATACTAAAGATTCTATTAATTTAAGAGAAGTTTCTTCATTAACATTCATAAATTCTTTAGAAAAATCTAATGAAACTAAATCGTTTTCTATTGTAACTTTATTTAGTTTAGTATTTTTAGGTATTAAACTCTTTAATTTATCAGGAAATTTAGTATTACTACTTATAGTAAGATTACTAATTATACTTTTTATTTTATCTTCTGTTTTTTCACTATCTAATAAAATTTTAGTTTTAACTAAATAATTATTTTCATCTAATAAGTAAATAGATGAATTAGCAAGATCTGTTATGTATTCAAATTCTAAATTAGTCTCAAGTGTCTTTTCTGTTAAAGGAATTAAATAGATAGTCATGATAATAAAAACACTCATAGTAGTAATAAATATTTTTCTTAAAGCTTTTTTTCTTAACATAAAATCACCTAGTAAAGTATATAAAAAAAAGTACTGTTTTAGTACTTTTTATAATTCAATTTCATTTAATTTTAAAAGCTCAATTACAGCATTAGCTCTTCCTTTTACACCAAGCTTTTGCATAACATTAGAAATATGATTTCTAACTGTTTTTTCACTTATTTTTAAAGATGAAGCTATTTCTTTAGTAGTTAAACCGCTCACTAAAAGTTCAAAGACTTCTTTTTCTCTTGTTGTTAATATTCCTCTCATAATTATCCCCTTTCCCAATTCTTGAAGTACTCAATAGTAGTTTATGAGAAAAGGTTTATTTGTTGTAGATAAAAGTCCTAGCTACCTTCAAACTTAACGGTTATTGTTTTTTTAGTATTATATTCTCCTTGAATAGTTCTCATTATGTTATTAGCAAGGGTTATATCATGTTTTTTCTTTGCAGCAACTACTGTAATTTTATTAGAATCTACTTTAACAAAACTATTCAAGTTATGCTTTTCTTTAATTAATTTTTCTAATTTTTCTTCTTCTCCTTCTATTACTGATAAGTATTTTAATTGTTCATAGGCATTATTCTTCTCATCAGTAGTAGCATCTTCATTAGTCATAGTAGTTTTTAATTCTTCTTTTTCTTTATCTCTTTCTTCATCTAGACTCACTCTTAAAGCAGTTAAGTTATCTGTTTCACTAACTGTTTCTTGATCTTCTGTTTCTTCTTTTGTTTCACTTTTTTTATCATTAGTAGAACTACTAGCAATTAACAAGTCATTAGGCATAGTTATATAATAAACACTAAGAACTAATATAAGACTAAAAAGAGTTAAAAACCATAAATTTTGTTTATTAATCATTTGTTTCCTCCCTTTTACTATTACAATTTATGAGGGAGATATTAGTTTTATGACTTTAAATTATTAATAGTATTAATGACAGCAAGACGACCATAGGTATAAGTTAATGATCCTTGTTGATAAGCAACAAATGGGCTTCTTAATGGACCATCACAAGATAATTCTATAGATGAGCCTTGGGTAAATGAACCACTAGCCATAATTATTTTATCAGTATAACCTGGCATATCATCAGGTATTGGTAGAGAATTAGAATCTATTGGACTGTTGGACTGTATTCCTTGAACATATTTTATCAACAGTTTTTCATCATTAAAGATAATAGTTTGAACAATGTCAGCACGATTTTCATTGTATTTAGGATCTACATTATATCCTAATTCTTCTAGTAATCCCGCTGTAAATATAGCAGTTTTTAGAGATGCTGCAACAACACTAGGTGCTAGAAATAGTCCTTGTAAAAGTTGTCTATTAATTCCTAAAGATGGTCCTACTTCACTACCTTCTCCAGGTAAAGTTAATCGTTCTGCACAAAGATTAATAAGATCATCTCTTCCTACAATATAGGCACCATTAGGAGCGATACCTCCACCTAGATTTTTTATTAAAGATCCTACGGCAATATCTGCTCCTACTTCTATAGGTTCTTTTTTATTTACAAATTCACAGTAACAGTTATCTACCATAATAATAATATCTTTATCAAGAGATTTAATAAAACTACTAACCGATTCTACTTTGTCTATAGTAAGACTCTTCCTAGTAGAATATCCTTTACTTCTTTGTATCTCTACTACTTTAATTTTGTTAGTAGTAATAACTTCTTTAATTTTTTCATAGTCAAAGTCATTATTAACTAAATCTACTTGCATATAATTGATGCCAAAACTTTTTAATGATGATTTATTATCTACAAGTCCTATAACTTCATCCATAGTGTCATAGGGTTTACCTGTAATACTCAAAAGAGTATCCCCTGGTCTTAAAAGAGCGAAGAAAGCGACTGTTAGAGCGTGAGAACCGGATATAAACTGATTACGTACTAAAGCTGCTTCAGCTTTAAAAATATCAGCATATATTTTCTCTATTTTGTCACGTCCTATATCATTATACCCATAACCTGTTGTAGAGTTGAAATCAGTCTCTGCAACTTGTTCTTTAATAAAGGCATTTAATACTTTCTCACTATTTATTCTTTCTAGTTCATCAACTTTACTTAATTCATCTTTTATTTTTAAATCAATTTTTTTAATTAAATCTTCACTCATCTTTTAACACCTCCATCTATTCTAATAATAGAATCATTTATATAACTTGCTTTATCAGTTCCTAGGAAATAGACAAGATTTGCAATTTCAGAGGTTTCTGCAAAGCGATTAAGTAATATTTTCTTGAGTTCTTCTTCTTGAAACTCTTTACTTATTTTTTTAGACATATCAGTATTAATCCAACCAGGACAAATAGTATTAACACGAATATAAGGAGCGAAATAACTAGCAAGATTATGATTAAGAGAAATAATTCCTGCTTTAGAAGCATCATAGTCAATAGATTCTGGATATGTCGTATCAAGCCCATTAGTAGATGAAATATTAATAATATTACCTTTCTTTTCTTCTAGCATTTTAAGACCTATCTTTTTAGATAATAAATATGTACCTACAAGATTAACTTCTAAAGTCTTCATAAACTCATTTTTAGTCTTCAACTCAAAATCTTGATCAAGAGCAATACTTGCATTATTAACTAAAACATCAAGATGATCAAATTCTTTATAAATTTCATCTATCATAGAATCAATCTCTTCTTCTTTAGATATATCACATTTAATTACTAAAGCTTTTACTTTATAAGTAGACTCTACATAATCTTTTAATTCTAAAGCTTCCTCTTTACTATTATTATAATTAATAATAACATCATAGCCATTTTTAGCATATTCTAAAATAATTATTTTACCTAACCCTCTACTAGAACCTGTTACAAGTACATTCACATTTATCAACTCCTGCTAGTATTATAATGTAATAAGGAAAAAAAAGAAAGTACTAAGATGTACTTCATATTATCAATTCCTTGTATCAAATTATTGTCTACCAACACTATTTGACAAAGAACCAAAAGAACTCTTTACACTAAATGATGTTAAGGGGGCTTGTTTTGAATATATCGAGGGTTTTTATAATACTAAAAGATCTCATTCTGCTCTTAACTTTTTATCTCCAATTCAGTTTGAAAACAGTCTAAATTTATAAAAACCCCCTCTAAAATGTGTCCACTTTCTTGACATAAGTCCCCATAGTTACTACCTTCTTTCTTATCTTTCTAACTTATCTACTGGTAATATAATTCCAATTTCACCCTTGGTTTGTCTTGCTTTTTGCCAACAAGAACTAATATTAAGTCCTCCATCTGGTAGCCAAGCCATAATTATATTAACTATAGTTGGTAAAAGAAAAACTATTATAGCAGCTGCTATTTGAGATATAAGTTTTCTAATAAAGTGTTTTTGGTCTGGATCTGTTATAACTTTAATAAGTGTAAGCACTAAACTAATAATTAATATCATGGGAACTGCTATACAAATAATATCAAATGCAGTCTGTGTAAGTGATAAAATATTTGCTAAAGCATAATCACTACAAGCATCTGCTGTTGCTAAAACATATACCATCTTAACTACCTCCTTTAGCTTTTTTCTCACTAACAGCTATTCCATCACCTATATCATAGATTGTTGTATTATAATTTTCATTATCTTTTAGAAAAGCTATATAGTCTTTTATTTTCCTCACTATTCCCCTTACATTTCTACTTTTAATTTCTCTCTCGTTCTTATGAACAAGTCCATGAAAATACATATTATCTGTAATTATATAACCATTATCATTTAGATTTTTCTCAAAAAGTTCAAAGAACTTAATATTTTGAGCTTTCGCTGCATCTATAAAAATCAAATCAAATTTATCTTCTATTTTTACCTTTAAAGCATCATTAAATATTAAAGTAATACGATCTTCTAAATTAAGTTTTTTAATATTTTTAATTGCTTCTAAATATCTTTCTTCATCTCGCTCTATTGTTGTAATTTTTAAATTGGGACTACAAAGACTCATCATAATAGCAGAATATCCTATAGCACTACCTATTTCTAAAACATTTTTTATTTGGTGTTTAATAATAAAGGTTGTTAGAAAGTCTATACCTTCATTTTGCATAATAGGAATTTTATTTTCTATGGCATATTCTTTTATTTGTTTTATGAGTGTATAGTTATTATTTACCATATCCAATCACCATTTTCTTTTAATTCTTGCACTTTCTTATCATGTTCAGTAACACTTTTAGTAAAGTAAACATTTCTATTCTTATCTGCTACAAAATATAAATAATCACTAGTACTTGGATTAATAGCTGCTTCTATACTAGATAAAGATGGATTACATATTGGTCCAACTGGTAGACGTCCTGCCATTTTACTACTTCTAGTATTATAAGGATTATAAGTATTAAACATTTCACTAGTTAAATCAGAGTTCATATCTTCATCAAAAGCATAATATGTAGTAACATCACTTCCTAAATTCATGCCCTTAGCTAGTCTATTATTAAAAACACTTATAATCATTTTTCTATCTTCATCTTTCACACCTTCAAGTTCGGCAATACTTGCTAAAGTTATAATACTATGGATATTGTTGTTTTTTAAAGTGTTTTTATAAGGTGCTAATTTTGCTTCTTCTTCATCTAATAGTTTTCTTATAATAGTTTTACTATCTAAATTATCTTTAGAAAACTCATAAGTATCTGGGAAAAGATATCCTTCTAAAGGATAATATATATTTTCATCTAAAATACTATCTGTTAGAAACCAATATTCATTTATTAAGCTTTTTATAAATGTAGTATCCTTAATAGTAGAAATAAAATCTTCACTAGTAATATTAGTGTTTTTAGATATCATATCAGCATAGTCTTTAACACTTTCTCCTTCTTTAAAAGTTAACCTAATAACATTATCATTAGTATTACCATTTTCAAGTTCTAAAACAATCTCTTTTAGACTCATACCTTTATTTAAAATATATGTAGAAGCCTTTAGACTACTAACATTATTTAATTTTAGATAAACTTTAAAAAAGAATTCATCTCTTATTAAACCTTTATCATAAAGTGTTTTTGCTATGTTAGTTGTACTCATTCCTTCTGGGATAACTACCTCAATATTTGCCTTACTACTTTTATCTATAGGACTGACATTATATTGATAATAAATAAAACTACCAATCAATAGAACTCCTATAAAACCAAGTATTAAAGCTAATACACGCATTTTCTTCATACTGCCAATCCCTTCTTTTATTAAGCAGTGCTGCTTTCTGTATTAGTATCATTACCAACTTGAGCTTTAACTTCTTCTTGAATTGTTTCAAGAATTTTTTCAATTACCTGCCACTCTTTTTCTGTCTCAATAGGATCTAGTTTAGTAGAATCAGTTCCTGGATAATATACACTAGCATAAACTTGAACATTGCCCTTATCATCTAAACTATTATCTGTGTATACAATATAACTTTTTTTAGTTTCTTCATTATCAAAAGTAAATAGCACATCATAAATTGTTTCTTTACCATATTCATCTTTTAATTTAAATTGATTTTTTCCATCCATATTATTTTCTCCTTTGATCTAAAAATGATTGTAATATAATTGTAGCAGCTACTTTATCTATAACTTTTTTCCTTTTTTTTCTACTAGTATCTCCTTTTATTAATAGTGATTCTGCACTTTTAGTAGTCAACCGTTCATCTTCTAAATAAACAGGTATATTTAAATTAGTCTCTAGAAATTCTTTAAATTCTAGTGTTTCTTCTGCTCTTTTACCTAAAGTATTATTCATATTTTTAGGCAATCCTAAAACCAAAGCTTCAATATTAAGTTCTTTTACAATAAAGCTTAATTCTTCCAAGCAGTTTTTGGGATTATTATCATGATGCAATACTTTATATGCACTAGCAATCAAACCAGTCTTATCACTAACAGCAAGACCAATAGTTTTAGTACCTAAATCTAGTCCTAAATATCTCATTACTTATTAAGCATACTAGTAAGTAAGACTTCTACAATCTTACTTCTATCTATTGTTTTTATTTTACTTCTAGCATCTTGATAACTTGAAATATAACCTAAATCTCCACTTATTAAGTACCCCACAATTTGATCAGTAGGATTATATCCTCTTTCTTTTAGAGAGTTATATACTTCAAGTAATGTCTTATGCACTTTTGCTTGATCATTACTAACTAATTTAAATAATCTTGTTTTATCATCCATAGTATCACCTCACTACAATTACTAAAATAAGTTTAGCATTTTTTATTGATAAGTTCAAGTAAAAGAGAAAAAAAGCATATAGATATAAAAACGTATAGTACTTTTATATTTTCATTTTATAATATTTTAACACCTCAACTTTTCTTTATAATTAATTTATTATATATAAGTATAATGATTGTAAAGTTCCAATTTATCCTGAAGCGATTAAATATCAATATAGTGATAAAGAGTTAGAAATTGCTAAAATCTTTGCTAGTTTAAATAATAATTATTATGGAGTTCAAAGAATCGACTTTTTAAAGCGAGAAAATAATGAGTTATTATTAACTGAAATTGAAGATATTGCCCCGTATCTAGATTCTAATAGACTAGAGGAGCAAGATAGAGACAGGTTTATTAATAATTATAAAAAGATGGTATATGAATATCTGAAAAAAAGAAAATAGATGGAATTACCATCTATTCTGCAACACTTTCAAATTGTGAATTATAAAGTTCGGCGTAGAAACCATTTTTCTTAAGCAATTCATCATGAGTTCCTTGTTCTACTATGTCTCCATCTCTCATTACTAAAATAAGGTTAGCATTTTTAATAGTAGAAAGTCTATGGGCGATAACAAAGCTTGTTCTACCTTCCATTAAATGGTCCATCGCTTCCTGTATTAATTGTTCCATTCTAGTATCTACACTACTAGTCGCTTCATCTAATATTAATATTTTAGGGTCTTTAAGAATAACTCTAGCGATAGTTAATAATTGTTTTTGACCTGCTGATACATTATCACTTTCTTCATTTAAAACCATATCATAACCTTCTGGCATTGTTCTAATAAAGTGATCAACGTGAGATGCTATCGCTGCATCATATACGGCTTCATCGTTAGCATTCAAATTACCATAACGGATATTTTCTTTAATAGTATCACTATAAAGCCAAGTGTCTTGTAAAACCATACCAAAGAGACTTCTTAAATCATCACGTTTCATATCTTTTATATCAACTCCATCTATCTTAATAGAACCAGAGTTAACATCATAGAATCTCATTAATAGTTTTACAATAGTTGTCTTACCAGCACCAGTTGGTCCAACAATGGCAATCTTTTGGCCTTTATGCATCTTAGCATTAAAATCATTAATAACAATTTTATTTTTGTTATAACCAAACTTAACATCTTCAAAAGTAACAGTATTGCCCATTTTCTCTAAATCATAAGTAACTTTCTTAACTTCAGGCACTTCTTCTTTTTCTTCTAAGAATTCAAAGACACGTTCTGCTGATGCTACCATCGATTGAATCATATTACCTATTTGAGCGATTTGAGCAAGTGGATTCATGAAGTTTCTTATATATTGTATAAATGATAAAATATCACCTACTTCTATTTTATTCTTTATAACTAAATATCCACCTAAAATAGAGATTAAAACATAACCAAGATTACCAATAAAGTTCATAATTGGATGCATCATACCAGAGAAAAATTGTGCTCTCCATGCAGAATCATATAACTTCTCATTAGTTTTATTAAAATCTTCTATAGTTTTCTCTTCTCCATTAAATAATTTGATAACCGTATGTCCAGAATAAGCTTCTTCTATAGTACCATTTATATTTCCTAAATACTTTTGGTGATTCATAAAGTATTTTTGTGAGTGTTTCATAATAAAACTCATCATAAATAATGCAATTGGTACTATTACTAAAGTTACTAAAGTCATTAAAGGACTTATCGTTACCATCATAATAATAACACCAATTAAAGTAGTTACTGAAGTTAACATTTGCGAAATTGACTGATCTAAACTTTGTGATAAAGTATCAACATCATTTGTTACTCTTGAAAGTATCTCCCCTGTTGTTTTACTCTCAAAATAAGATAAAGGAAGTTTATGCATTTTATGAGATATTTTCTCTCTTAAATTGAAAGTAACTTTTTGGTTTACACCACTCATAATAAAAGCTTGTAGATATTGAAAAATAGCACTAATTATATAAAGTGATAGCAAAGTTAAAAGAATAGTACCTACTTTGGAAAAATCAATACCACTACTCGTTCCCATTACCTTACCAACAAGTCCATTAAATATTTCTGTAGTTGCTTGTCCTGATATTTTAGGTCCAATTATTGAGAATATAGCACTACAAACAGCAAAAATTACAACAAATATTAAACTTATTTTATAAACACCTAAATACTTAAATAATTTCCTTAAAGTGCCTTTAAAATCCTTTGCCTTTTCAGTTGTTTCCATTCCTCTTGTTCCATGTCCATTAGGCATTTTCTAACTCCTCCTTTGAAAGTTGACTTTCTGCAATCTCACGATAAACAGAACATTCTTTAAGTAAGTCTTTATGAGTTCCGATACCAACAACCTTACCTTCATCTAAAACTACTATTTGATCTGCCTTTAGAATTGTATTAATGCGTTGAGCGACAATAAAGATAGTTGCATTTTTAGCATATTCATATAATGCTTTTCTAAGTTCAAAATCAGTCTTAAAGTCAAGTGCAGAAAAACTATCATCAAAGATATAAATCTCTGGATCTTTTGCAATAGCACGAGCAATAGATAATCTTTGTTTTTGCCCTCCTGATACATTAGTTCCTCCTTGACTAATAGGACTCTTATAACCTTCTTTTTTAGCTAGTATGAAATCTTCAGCTTGTGCAATTCTAGCTGCTTCTATCATCTTCTCATCAGACATATCTTCATTACTATATTTGATATTAGATTCTATTGTTCCAGAAAATAATACTCCTTTTTGAGGAACATAACCTATTCTTTCATGTAAATCTTTTTGTAATACCTCTTTAACATTAATACCATCAACTAATATTTCTCCTTTAGTTACATCATAAAGTCTTGGTATTAAGTTAATAAGAGTACTTTTACCACTACCAGTAGAACCAATAAAAGCAGTTGTTGTTCCTGGTTTTGCTGTAAATGTTACATCAGTAATAACATCCTCATCACTATCAGGATATCTAAAACTAACATTTTTAAACTCAACAAGTCCTTTAATTCTCTTACTATATGTTTTAGGCTTTTCTGGATCCTTAATAGATTCATCTGTCTCTAATACTTCCATAATACGATTAGCAGAAACATTAGCACGTGGTAACATAATAGAAAACATTGATATCATTAAAAATGACATAATTATTTGCATAGAATATTGAATAAATGCTAACATATCTCCAACTTGTAATAATCCAGAATCTATTTTATGGGCACCTATCCAAATTATTAGAACAACAATACCATTCATAACAAACATCATTCCTGGCATCATAAAATTCATTACCCTATTAACAAAAAGGTTTGTCTTCTTTAAGTTAATATTTGCTTCACTAAATCTCTCTTTTTCATATTTCTGATTAGAGAAAGCTCTAATTACTGGAATACCAGTAATAATTTCTCTTGTTACTTGGTTTAATTTATCAATAAGCTTTTGAACTTTTTTAAATTTAGGCATAGTAAGTGAAAATAAAGTAAATATTAATGTTAAAACACATACTATTCCTAACCAAATAATATAAGTCATTGATGGAGCTGTTTCAAAAACTTTTCTTACTGCTCCAAAAGCAAGTATTGGAGCATAAATAAACAGTCTCAAAGTCATAATAATCATCATTTGTACCTGTTGAATATCATTAGTACTTCTAGTAATCAATGATGATATACCAATAGTTTTATATTCAGCTGTACCAAAGTTTAAGACTTTTTTAAATTCTTTATTTCTAACCCGTTTAGAAAGACCAGAACCTACTCTAGCTCCTAATAATACAGTTAAAATAGTTGAACATACACTTATTAAAGATAGTCCTAACATCTTAAGTCCTGTAATTATAATATAGTTAGTTTGAATAGCGTCAGTATCAAGTCCTACTTCTACATATTCTAGTCTAATCGCAGAAACAGCACTTTGACTTATAATACTATCTGGCATGGAAGAAAATTGTTCATTGATAGATTTTCTCATCTCATTTAGTTCATTACTAGGTAACATTTCAATGATATCAATTATAGCCATATCTTGCATAGTACTTGGCATATCTTTCTTGATTTCATTTTGAATGTTAACCGCTTCCTTCTCTTCACTTGTTAACATATAATCAACAAGTATAGCTTTCTCTAAATCACTATTAGATTTTTCTTCATCTTTAATGACATAAACTGGCTCTTCACTTAAGATATCATAGTCATGTTCATCACTTTTTTCAGTAACTAACTCATAATTAGATAAAATCTCTTCTTTTTCTTTATCACTTACAAAAAGTAAAATTTCATCTAATTTAGATTTTCTAATTACTTTAGGATTAACCTCCTCTATACCACCTTGTTGTACTCCCACATTAATAATGTTTGAAGTATACTCTGGTATAGTTAAATCACAGTTCGCTTGAACTATTAACAGTAAAATAATTAGAATAACTGATAAAATATTATCCTTTAAATATCTAAATATCTTTAACATAAATCATACTCCTCCTATTTCTTTTCTACACTACATCCATATTTTAAGATATCAAGTTGTTCATAATAATCTTTAAGTATTTTTCTATCAAGACTATCCTCTTTTAACAACTTCATTAAAGTTACCATTAAAAGGTGCATATTAATGACAAAAATTACTTCAATATGCTTTTTAGCATTATCATTAAGTAATTCTAAATTGATGTTAGGAATTAGTTCTTTAAGTAATCTCTTGTCGCGAAAACCAAAAGTTTTCTTAGACTCTTCCATCATAGTAATATTTTCTAAAGATTTTTTTAAGAAATTAATATTATTTTTTTTAAAGGAATTATAGATTTCTTTAATGTTATCTTGAAACATTTTAAAGATATCTCCTTTATTTTTTATTAAATTCGTTTTCATATTATCAATCAGCACTTCTAAATACTGTTCTAGAAGATAAAAATATAAATCTTTCTTATCTTCAAAATACATATAGAAACTTCCTCTAGAAATTGAAGCTTCTTTAATAATTCTATTAATGGATACATCATTAAAATTATTAATAGAAAACTCTTTAAAGCTAGCATCTATTAATTTTTTCTTCTTTTCATCATTTAATCTTAGAAAAGTATCACTAGGCATAGGCTTCCCTCCTAACAGTCACTATATCATTATATGTGACAAGTTGTCATGTGTCAACAAAAAAATAAAAAAGTAAGTAAAGATTACCTACTTAAACGATTCCTTCTTTTAAAAACTTTAGCACTGCTTCCAATACTATCAACTACTCTTCTATTCATTTCATTTATTAGTGTAGAGTCTAATGTTTCTTCACCCACACTGTTTAAAAATTGATGATATGAGTGAGCTATTTTATATTGAGTTAAAAATATAGCAAGATTCTCATCGGTTAAATTTGTAAGAAGTGCTTCTTTTTCTTGTCTTATTGTTCTATAACTTGCTTGTAATATTTCATAACAAGTAGTATCTTCAGTTGTTAAATTTGTAATTTGTGAAATAATACTTCTTTCACTTCTTGCTGATATGTCAGAAACTAGTTCAATAGTTTTTACAGTTTCCATACACGGTATTGATTCTTGACGTTCAAAATAACCATCAATTTTATATATTTGTTCTACTACTTTTGATTTCACATTAATTCCCCCCTTCTTATTATTTTCTTAAGTATTTTATTTTTCATTTCTTTCTTTATAAAATTACATTTTACGACTTGTTATTACTTTTTGAAACTGTTCATGTCTTCTATTTATATTATTTTTAAGTTTGTGATGTTCACTAAATTTAAGTCCTCTCTCAATTTCTACGATATCCTTGTACTGTTCTATTACTAAACTTAATGAATCTAGGGTTAAATCATCTAACGCTGGTTCCATTTCACTTAATACTAAATCATAATGTCTGTAAAATTCATCTGGTAATGAATGATGTTTATCACGTAACCAAGTAACAACATCTCTTATTAATTCAAGTGTCTTAACATAATCCATAGCAGGTAAATCTCTTTCTGTTTGTAACTTGATTTCATTTTGTAATAATTGTCTATCTAAAGTTTTTTCTTTAGTGTTTTCTTTTTTTAAATTAATGTTAAATACATCTGATTCTTCAAACATTTACACTCCTCCTTAAAGGTGCTTATATTATACACTATTTTCTAAAAAAATGCAAGAAAAAAAGTCCAAAGAAACGTTTTGGATCTACGATAAAACCTATACTTATGTACAGGTGGGTGTATATAGTCAGTTCTTAGGATCCCTAACCAGTGGAAAGGTCTTCAACACGAACGTGACAATCATCAATACTCCCTTATCGTCTCTTTAGTCGGTTTTATACTAAGTCATCCGCATCAATTTCTTTAGACAATTATAGTATATCACAGTTATTTTGAATTATTCAATATTTTCTAGTGCTTTTGTAAAATTTTCAATCAAATGAGATACCGTTGCACAGCCCATAAAGGCAACTACTCCATCTTTATCTTTTACTACTTTGTTAACAGTATTATCATCTATTAATTCACTACCTGGTATAAGTTCTATTATATCTTCTGATTTAATTTTAGGATAGTCATTTGGATTTTCTCTATCACATTTAATTGGTGTTAAATAAACTTTATCGGCTATAGATAGAGCCTCTGCAAATTCATTTTTAAAGTGTGAAGTTCTAGAATAAGTATTAGGACGAAAGACAACAGTTAATTTTCTATCAGGATACTTTTGTCTAATCGCTTCAAGAGTTACTTTAATCTCAGTTGGATGGTGAGCATAGTCATCTACTATAATAGTATTGCCAATAATAGTCTCTGCAAAACGACGATCAGCATTTTTAAAACTTGGTAATAACTCTTTTATTTTCTCTTTACTAACACCTTCATCTAAAGCACAGATTATGGCACCTACTGTATTCATAACCATATGATGTCCATATAAAGGAACAGTAAAAGTATCAATTAACTCATCTTTTTTATATAAGGTAAAAGTTGAACCAGTAGTTTCTAACTTAATATCTTTAATAATATAGTCATTAGATTCATCTTCTCCATAGAATATAACATCATTGTTAAAATTAATCTTTCTAATATTTAGATCATCACCGTTTACAATAACATTTCTAGCTTTATTTGCAAACTTCTCAAATGTATTAATAGTATCTTCTAAATCTTTATAGATTTCAGTATGTTCTAGTTCAATACAAGTAATGATAGCAGTTGTAGGATGATAGGCAAGAAAATGACGATTAAACTCATCTGATTCTATTACTAGTAATTTATTTTTCATATCAATATGGCCATTACCATCGCCAATAAAATAATTACAACCAACAGTATTTTCAAAAATATGTTTTAAAATAGAAGTGGTTGTTGTTTTACCATGAGTACCACTAACTGAAATAGTATCAAACTCTTTAGTAATACTACCTACTACTTCATTATATGGTTTGAAAGATAAACCTAATTTTTTTACTCTCTTCATTTCAGAATGATCATCACTAAAAGCACGAGATGCCGTTACAATAGTATCTTTATCTACTTTATGATTACCATCATAAAATATCTTTATACCACGATCATCTAGTCCTTTTTGTGTAAATTTATAATCTTTCGCATCATCATAGCCACTAACTTCATTGCCCATATCATATAACATCTGAGCTAGAGTACTCATGCCTGTTCCTTTTATTCCTATACAATAATATTTCATAAAACTTCCTTCTTTCTTTATTCATTATACCTTATGTTATATAGATTTTCAAATATACTTGAATTTATTATATATTTATGATACTATGAATATGTAAAGAGAATTTACATATAATAAAAAATGAGGAATACCTAGTTTGCGTTTCGGGTGTTACCTCTAAAAAATAGTGTAAACACCCTAATTACAATGTTGTAATAGGGTGTCTTTCTATCTAAAAATAATTAAGAGTATGATAATTATAATCAATGCTGAAATTAATAAATCCTTCTTATTCATAGACATTTCCCCTTTCTTCCCCTGAATAATAATAGAGTTACGAAAGAGGTAAGCTCACCCATACTAGGTATTCCTAGTAGATATAATAACATATCTAATATTATAAATCAATCGAACATAATACAGAAAATTTGTTCTATAAAAAGGAAATGAGGTAACTATGATAGATGTATATAAAAAATGTAATTTATGTCCTAGAAAGTGTTTAATAGATAGAACTAAAACTTTAGGATATTGTAAAGCGACTGATAAAGTTAAGGTTGCAAGAAGTGCCCTACACTATTTTGAAGAGCCTTCTATATCTGGTACTAATGGTAGTGGTACTATCTTTTTTAGTAATTGTAATTTAAAGTGTTGTTATTGTCAGAATAAAGAGATATCTACTGATGGATTTGGAAAAGAAGTATCTATAGAAAGAATTTCAGAAATGATGCTAGAATTAGAAGAAAAACATGCTAACAACATTAATCTAGTTACTCCTACTCACTATGTTCCTAGTATTATAGAAGCGATTAAACTAGCTAGAAGCAAAGGATTATCTATTCCTATTGTTTATAATACTAGTGGTTATGAGAATGTAGAAACATTAAAACTATTAGAGGGATATATTGATATTTATCTAACAGATTTTAAATATTTTGATAATAATTTAGGTAAAGACTTATCAAAATGTTCTAACTATTTTGAAGTAACATCTAAAGCATTACAAGAAATGTATAGGCAAACAGGTAAAAATAAATTTAATGATGAGAGTCTAATGACTAAAGGTATTATTGTTAGATGTTTAGTCTTACCTACTAAAAGCGATGATACTAAAAAAATAATAAATTATTTATACAAAAAATACCAAGATAATATCTATCTTAGTATTATGAATCAATATACTCCAGTTAATCATATTAAAGACTATACCTTTTTAAATAAAACTGTTAGTGAAGATGAATATAATGAAGTAATAAATTATGCAATAGATTTAGGTATTAAAAATGCTTATATGCAAGAAGGTGGTACTTGTAGTGAATCATTTATACCTAGTTTTGACCTTGAAGGAGTTATAGAAAGATAACTCTTTTTGAATTTCACTTTCTAGTTTAGTATAAACTTCATAATATAAATCTCTATTATTAGAATAAAAACTTTCTAAAACATCTTTATTATTATCTAAAAACTCTATTGTACTTTGATATTCTTTAACATTTACATTATTCTCTTGTTTCCTTAATGATGGCATAAAAGCTCCTTTATTAAGTTCGTTAATAAACCAAGCAATATAACGATTATCTTCGTAATTATACTTAACAATTCTTTTATCTACTAATTCTGGGAAGTGATCATTATCATCAATGGCATCAAAAACAATATGTTTATCACCATCTTTAATATAATTAATTACATGAGTTCCTAGTAATTTAGGAAATAATTTAGTATATATTAGTAATGTTTTCTCTTGATTACGAAATCTACTTGCATCATCTAATGACAGATTATAACAACTATAATTCATAGTATTTAATAAATCTGTAAAAAATGGTGTAATATTACGACAGATACCTGTTCCTGTAGTTATTATTAAGCCAAAAATATCAAAGCTCTTATAATCTAATGTTTTAGCATAATAATCAGAAAACATAAAATTATGATTAAAAGATAAATATCCATTCTCATACATATAAGTATAACTAGCGCAATTTTTACTTATAGTATCTAATTCTAAATCTTCTTTAAAAAAACTACTTGTATTTTCTAGTAATTCTTTATATAAAATTAATAATTCTTTATGAGTTTTTCTCTCTATCTGATAATTTCTCATTTTCTTTATTCAACCTTTCCACCTTAGAATATATACAACCACAATAGTCTTGTCTATATAAGTTATAGATATGTGATAATTCTATACTTCTTTTATAACCATTTTTCTTTTTAAAATCAGCGTACAAATAATTGATACTATACTTTTTAGATAGTTCTTCCCCTATTTCATTTAACCATTTACTATTTTTATAAGGACTAATAGAAAGTGTTGTTGTAAAATAATCAAAGTTATTAAGTTTAGCAATTCTTGCTGTTTCTTCTAATCTTAAGTTATAACACTTATAGCATCTAATATCTCCTTCTTTTAAGGCTTCTAATCCTTTAGATATATCTAAAAACTTCTCTTTATCATAATTACAATCTAATAGTTTAATATCATAACCTACTAATTTGATGAACTTCTCTAGTTCATCTTTTCTTTTAAGATATTCTTTATAATCAGTAATATTTGGATTATAAAAGAGAATTGTTATATCAAAGTATTTAGATATTTTCTCTAAGACTGATGATGAACAAGGAGCGCAACAAGCATGTAATAGTAGTGTTGGTTTATTATTCAAATCTATATTATTTAATATTTTTTCACATTCTAAATTATAATTCATTCTTCTTTCCGTCTCCTTATCAATTTTAGTTTTTTCTGTTCTTTATATAGTTCATTATAAGCTTCATTAATATTGTGGTAAAGCTCTTTATTTTGTAAATAAAATTCTAAAAACAAACTGTGATTCATTCTAAATTTGTTAAGATCATGATTAACTTTAGCATCTAGTTCTAAACATTGGTCTTTAGTAAGAGGTTTCACTTTAGAAAAATCAAATTTCTTTATGCCAAATTTATTATAATTATAAAGAGGTAAAACATTACTAAGTTTTGAATTAAAATTATGAGCTAGTCCTCTATCACCGTAGAATAATAACATAGTTCCAGTTGTTATATCCGCAAAAAATCCTAAACCAGCATCATTTATATAGTTAAAAGCATGATTATTTCTATTATAACATATAGGCTTATGCCGAGTTTCGTTTAAAAAGCGTAATATCTGTAATAAATTTTCATCAAGGTTATCCTGATTATAGTAAGTACTTACTGTATAATTTTCTATATTGAAATTATCAAGAATAAGTTTTCCAAAACTAGCAGTATGACGGCAACAAGCTTCACCACTAAAAACTTTCAAACCCATATTAAAATATTCTTTGGTTACTATAGTACATATATCATTATCTGTATCATTATAAGTATAACTTCCTTTTTCGGAAACAATACCATTATGAATCATATAACCTGTAAGTGTAATTAGAGATATACCAGATTTAACATCAAGGTTATTAGCAAAAGATGTGAAATTGTCTAAAAATATAGCAAAGTTTTTAAATAAAGCTACTTGTTTAGCATTTCTATAATAATCATCTATATACTTTTCTTGAGCTTTTTTTAGTTTTCTTGCTTCTATTTTATCTTGTATTATCACAATACGCTCCTCCTTTATTGCAGTGATTATTTTAACACAAGTCTTATACATTATCAATAAAATAGGTTGTAATATTATTTGTCTCTTTAGCATATTTATTACTGGTGATATTATGTCTAACTTTATTTATGCTTTCATTTTATCTACTTTAGCTGGATTATCCACTTTAATTGGCTTTATTCCCTTACTATTTAAATTAAAAAACGAAAAATATATTATCTTAGCATCACTATCTTTTGCAAGTGGGGTAATTATTTGTGTATCTTTTACTGATTTAATACCAGAATCTTTTAATCTCTTAACTTCTATATTTAAAGGATTCCCTGCTCTTTTATTTCTTTTGATATTTATCTGTCTTGGAGTAATAATATCTATGTTAATAGATAAGTTTTTACCTAGTAATGATAGTAAATCTATCAGTAATAAAAAACTATATAGATTAGGGCTTGTTTCTATGTTTGCTATTATTATGCATAATATTCCTGAAGGAGTTGCTACATTTCTATCTAGTTCTACTAATATGAGTTTAGGCTTATCTTTGGCTCTTGCCATTAGTTTCCATAATATTCCTGAAGGAATAAGTATTGCTATTCCTATATTCTTCAGTACTAAATCAAGATTTAAAGCCTTTTTATATACTTTAATATCAGGATTATCAGAACCACTTGGAGCGATACTTGCTTATCTATTTCTATCTAGTATTATTAATAACTTTATTATGAGTGTAATTCTATCTATAATTGCAGGTATCATGATTCATATTAGTATTTATGAACTTTTAACTGAGTCTTTAAGTTATAAAAAAAGAAGATTAACAATTATCTTTTTTAGTATAGGATTTATCTTTATGTTAATATCTCACTTTCTTCTTGGATAATTTTTTACTTCTAATTGATTAACAATAGTTTTTATAGTACAATATTTTTAGGTGTTAAATATGAAGAGAATCTTAATTAGTTTAATTCGTCTTTATCAAAAGATGCCAATAGCCGCTCATGGAGCTTGTCATTTTTATCCTACTTGTTCTAATTATACTATCGAAGCGATAGATGAATATGGCTTGGTAAAAGGATTATTTCTTGGATTCAAAAGAATATTAAGATGTCATCCAGGAGCAAGGTTTGGATACGACCCAGTTATTAGGAAGGAGAAAAAGAATGAAAAGAAGTGTTAAAAATTTAGGTAAAATTGCTTTTCTTGGTATTGCAATTTTATTAACCACTACAGGTTGTAAAAGTGATGATATGGAGGATATTGAAATAGTTACTACTAATTATCCTAATGAATATATTATAGAAAGACTTTATGGAGATCATGCTAAGGTTAGTAATATTTATCCTGGTGGAGTTAATGTTAATGATTATGAATTTACTAATAAGCAAAAAAAAGATTTTTCTAGTAAAGATTTATTCATCTATACAGGATTAATTGATAGAGAAAGAAGTTTAGCAGTTGACTTATTAGACTACAATAAAGGTTTAAAAATAATTGATAGTTCTTACGTTCTTGATAATGATTATGGAATGGAAGAAGTTTGGTTAGATCCATCTTTTATGTTGATGATGAGTCAAAATGTAAGAATTGGTTTAAAAGAATATATAGAAAATAACTATTTAAAAGAAGAGATTGATAAAAACTATGAAGAATTAAAAGTTGATATTTCAGAATTAGATGCTAATATTAGACTAGCAGTTGAAACCGCCCCATATAAAACTATTGTTGCAACAGATAATAACTATAAGTTTCTAGAAAAATATGGTATTAAAGTATATATATTAAATGATGATACAAGTGATAAAGATATAGTAGAAATTAATGATTTAGTAGAAAATGGTAGTATTACTAAAATATTTAGTTATGAAGATATTAAAACTACTAACAATGTTCAAAATTTAATTAATACATATCCTAATAATTTAGAGATTATTAATTCTAATAGAATAATAGTTCTAAATGATGAACAAAGAAAAACAGAGACAGATTATATCACATTAATGAATCAAAACTTAGATAACATTAAAGAAGAATTATATCATAACAATAATTAATTATAATAAAAAAAGCCTAAATTATAGGCTTTTTATTTTTCATATTTAAAATAATCTTAATATATCATTAAATGTTACATAAATCATTAATAACA
>CALVVB010000064.1 GCA_944363735.1 uncultured Bacilli bacterium
GGAGGTATGCCTGAAATGACTCTTGAGTGGGCTTTAACTGATGTAGGAATTGACCCTAAAAAAGATGTTAACATTGATACATCTGTAGCATTTTCTGCCATGAGTAGTGCCTTTATTGGAGGGACAGGTGACTTTGTCGCATTGTTTGAACCTAATGCTTTACAACTTGAACAAGAAGGTTATGGTTATGTTGTAGCAAGTTTAGGTGAACTTGGTGGTGTTGTTCCTTATACTGCTTTCTTTGCTAGAGATAGTTATTTAAATGAGAATAAAGAACTAATTGAAAACTTTGATAAAGCGATTCAAAAGGGAATTGACTTTGTTCATAATAGTTCTGATAAGAAGGTAGCAGAAGCAATAATAGATCAATTCCCTGATACATCACTTGATGATTTAACAAAAATTGTAGAACGTTATAGATCTATTGATGCTTGGCCTGATAATACAGAGTTTACGGAAGAAGAATTTGACCACTTACAAGATATTATGATTAATGCGAAAGAATTAGATAGTAAAGTTCCATTTAGTGACTTGATGTATGAAAAATAATATTTTAGAAATTACACATTTATCTAAAAATTATCAAGATAAAAGTGGTGAAATAGAAGCGATTAAAGATATCAATCTAAAAGTGAATGAGGGAGAGTTTATTGTAATAGTAGGACCAAGTGGTTGTGGTAAAAGTACACTGTTATCAATACTTGCTAATTTAGAGACTAAATCAGGAGGTAATATTAAGTTTTCTAAAGATAATATAAAGTTAGGTTATATGCTACAAAAAGATAGTTTATTTCCGTGGCTTAATATTTTAGATAACTGTTTATTAGGTCTTAAATTAAAAGGTAAAGTAAGTATGGAAGATAAAGCTTATGTCTTAAAATTACTTGATACTTATGGATTAAGTGAGTTTATTGATAAGTTTCCAAGTAGTTTATCCGGTGGTATGAGACAAAGAGTTGGTTGAATGTTGTTAAGACACAAAAAGAATCAACGTTACATTGATTCTTTACTATATTTTCATTTTATTAAGTCTCAAAGAGTTTAAAACTACTGTTAAACTACTTATAGTCATAGCAATACTTGCAAACATAGGGCTCATACTTATTCCATAATTTTCAAATAATCCAATTGCGATAGGAATCATAAGTAAGTTATAGAAGAAAGCCCAGAATAAGTTCTCTTTAATGATAAGATAAGCTTTTTTACTTATTTTAATAAGGTCTAAAATATTAGAAATATCGTTATTCATAAGAATGACATCAGCTGAATCCATAGCAACATCTGTTCCATCATTAACACTTATGCCAATAGTTGCGTTTACTAAAGCAGGAGCATCATTTATGCCATCCCCTACCATTATTACTTTTCTACCTTTAGATACTAAATCTTTAATAGTACTTGCTTTCTTCTTTGGTAAGACATTAGATATTACTTTAGTTATACCTAGCTCTCCTGCAATTATATTGGCAGTTACCTCATTATCACCTGTTAGCATAATTACTTCAATATTATTATCATTAAACCTAGTTATAACATCTTTTATATTAGATCTAACTATATCTTTAACACCTATTAGACAAATAACATTATTATCTTCTATTACATAGATAATACTACAGCCATTATTTATTAAATTATTATAGTCTTCTTCATGACTATCTTTTATTTTTAAATCTGTTAATAGAGAATTATTTCCTAGATAATAAACTTTGTTATTAATACTTGCTTTTATACCTTTACCATTTAATGTTTTAAAGTCAGTTACTTCTAACTTCTTTTTTACTTTGAAGGCTGTACTTATAGGATGAGATGAATTCTTTTCTATGTTAGATACTATATTAATTAAATCATTATCTTTATAATTAGAGTAATTATAGATCTTAAAGACTTTTAAATTACCAAAGGTTAAAGTTCCTGTTTTATCAAAGACAACTGTATCAATAGTTCTTGCTTTCTCTAAGACTTCACTATTTCTTAAGAATAATCCTTTTTTAGCACATATTCCATTACTTACAACTACAACAAGGGGAACAGCAAGACCCAAAGCACAAGGACAAGCGACTACTAGGACTGTTACCATATGAATTAAAGATGATTCTAAAGATAGTCCTATAATTAACTGTATAATAAAAGTAAATACAGCTATTAACAAGATTATAGGAACAAAGATACCACTTACTTTATCAGCTATACGTTGTATTTTAGTTTTTGTATTTGTTGATTCTACTACTAGCTTTACTATTTCAGAAATAGTAGAGTCTTTCCCTATTTTTTTAGCAGTATATTCAATATACCCATCATAACTAACAGAACCAGCGATTACACTTGATCCTTCCTCTTTTAAAACTGGTACACTTTCTCCTGTAATAAAACTTTCATTAACATAGGTTTTTCCTTTAGTAACAATACCATCAACAGCAATTTTTTCACCTGTTTTACAAATTAAAGTATCCCCTACTTCTACTTCATCTATAGTTACTTTTAATTCCTTATCATTCTTTTTTACAATAGCATACTTTGGAGTTATCCCCACTAACTTTCTAATAGCATCTTTAGTTTTATCTTTACTAGAGTCTTCTAGTATACGTCCTAATTTAATGAAATAAATTACCATACAAGTAGATTCAAAATATAAATTATGTAAGTAACTATTATCTCCATTTATAATATTTATATAACTATAAAGACTATAAATAAAACTAAAGATAACACTAAACATTACTAAAGTATCCATATTAGGCATTTTATGGAATAAATTTATTATTCCACTTTTTATAATATCTAGTCCATAAATTAAGTATACTAAAGTCAATATCAGTAAAGTTGTAGATAAAATAAAGGGATAATGATGGTTAAGGTATGGTATACTTGGTAAATTTATCATATGTCCCATAGATATATACATTATAAAGATAATAAGCAATCCTAATGCTATTAGTTTTATCTTATCTGTTTTTTTAGTTACTTTATCTTCTATTCCAACAAATTCTCCTAAACTAGTAAATCCTGCTTCTTTAATAAATCTTTCTATATCTTTAATATTAATATTCTCATAATTAATAGTAGCGATTGATAAGACTAAATTAACATTAGCATTTATTATTCCTTCTTGTTTATTAAGATATTTTTCAAGCCCTGATGAACAGGCACTACAAGTCATTCCACCTATTTTTAAAACTATTTTTTTCATATTTACTCCTCCTTTACTTTTAATATTCTTAAAGCATTAATGATAGCGATAACAGAAACACCAACGTCTGCAAATACTGCTGCCCACATAGAAACAAGACCCATGACACTTAATATCAAAACCAGTATTTTAACAGTGATAGAAAAAACAATATTCTCTTTTACTATTTGCATGGTCTTTTTACTTATTTTAATAGCACTTGCAAGTTTAGATGGTTCATCTGTCATAATGACAATATCTGCTGCTTCTATCGCGGCATCACTACCAAGACCACCCATGGCTACACCAATATCTGATAAAGCAAGGACAGGAGCATCATTAATACCATCTCCTATAAAGACTAGTTTACCATATTCACTTTTTTCTTGCATTAGAGATTCTACTTTTTTAACTTTATCTTGAGGAAGTAATTCAGCATAATATTTATCTAACTTTAATTCTTTTGAGACTTTTTTACTAATTTCTTCTCTATCTCCTGTTAACATTACTATTTTCTTAACATTATTTCTTCTGAATTCTTTAACAGCTTTATAGGCATCTTCTTTTATCTTATCAGAGATAGTAATAGATCCAGCATATTTCTTATCAATGGCAATATAAATAACTGTTCCAATATCATTACTCTTAATGTAGTCAATATTATATTCTACCATTAATTTCTCATTACCTACTAATACTTCTTTAGACTCTACTTTGGCGATTACCCCTTTACCTTTAAGTTCTTTTGTTTTAGTGACAAGCTTTTCATTTATATCTTTACCATAAGCTTCTTTAATAGATAAGGCAATAGGATGATTAGAGAAATTTTCAGCATAACTTGTATATCTTAATAAGTCTCCGCGAGAATAACCTATAGGACTAATATTTTGAACTTTAAATATTCCTTTTGTTAAAGTTCCTGTTTTATCACAAACAACTATTTTGGTGTTGGCAAGAGCTTCTAGATAGTTACTACCCTTTACTAATACACCTATTTTAGATGAAGCACCTATTCCACCAAAGAAAGTTAGAGGAATTGATATTACTAAGGCACAAGGACATGAAACTACTAAGAATGATAGGGATGTTTTAAAAGTAGTATCTGTCAACAATGGAGGGATTAAAGCTAGAAGGATAGCGATTATTACAACTATAGGAGTGTAATATTTTGCAAATTTACTGATAAAGTTTTCTGATTTAGATTTTCTACTACTAGCATTTTCTACTAAGTCTAGAATTTTACTAACAGTAGATTCTCCAAACTCTTTAGTTACTTTAACTTTTAAAAGTCCTTCATTATTAATACAACCACTTAATACTTCATCATTTTCACTTACACTTCTGGGTACTGCTTCTCCTGTAATAGCTAGAGTATTAAGATAGGATGTTCCTTCTACTACTACTCCATCTAAAGGTATTTTTTCACCAGGTTTTATTAAAATAATATCTCCAACTTTGACTTTATTTGGATCTACCCTTTCAGTCTTTTTATCATGATAAAGATTGGCATAATCTGGTCTTATATCCATTAAAGATGCAACTGACTTTCTTGATTTATCAACGGCATAACTTTGGAATAGTTCTCCTACTTGATAGAAAAGCATAACTGCAACAGCTTCAGGAAATTCCCTAATGAAAAAGGCTCCAATAGTGGCAATAGTCATTAAGAAGTTTTCATCAAAAACTTTTCCTCTTGTAATATTTCTTAAAGCCTTTAGGATGATATCATAACCTACTATTAGATAAGAGATAATAAATAAGATATTATTAATAATAGTATTATCTAGTCTTAGAATAAATGCTAGTATTAGTAAGATAAAAGATATAATAATTCTAATTAATTTCTTCTTCATCTTTCTAGTCATAATTATACCTCCTCAATAATTACATCAGGTTCTTCTCTTTTTATAGTTTTCTTAATTTGTTTTAAGGCATTATTTAAGTCATCTTCACTACAACTAAATGAGAGCCTTTCTGTCATAAAATTAATAGAAACATTTTCTATTAAGTCAATCTTTCTTAAGGATTCTTCTAAAAGATTGGCACAGTTAGCACAATCTAATCCTTCTATTTTATATTTATAATCTTTCACATTATTTCCTTCTTTCTATCCTTTATGATTAATATGTTCTAGTCCTATTTCAAATAGTTGAACAATATGATCATCATCTAATGTATAACATACTTCTTTGCCATTTTTTCGACATTTAACTATTCCACTTCTTCTTAGAGTTGCTAATTGATGAGAAACACTTGATTTAGTCATATTTAAGACATTAGCAAGATCACAAACACACATCTCATCTTGGTCAAGTGCAAAGAGTATTCTACATCTTGTTGTATCACCTATTAGTTTAAATAAGTCTGCTAGATGGTTAAAGGTGTTTTCATCTGGCATTTTCTTTAAAACTTTATCCACTGCTTCCTTATGAATAATATTACAATCACATGAAAATTCATTTCTAGACATATCATCACTTCCTATTTATATTATATGTTTATAGTTGAATGTTTACTCAACCATTTATATTATAGTTGAATATGTATTCAATTGTCAATAGTAAAAAATATTAACATAAATCGCTTTATATTAGTATTATTTTTTATTATTACTATCTATTTCTAATAAATCTTCTAAATAACTTCTTTTAGGATTTTTCAACTTATTTAATTTGTCTTTTGCTTTCTTCTTATTTATAAAATGAAGGTTAGAAAATTCTATTTCTAGATTATTATCTTTTAGGTATTTTAAATACTCTTTGTAGTACTCTATCATTTCTTTTTTACTCATCTTTAAGTGGCCTTTAGTGATAATTAAGTAAGCATTAGATTTTTCATTTGGTAGACTTATATATTTTAGTTCAAAACTTTCTACTAAGTTTTTATCTTGTAAATTAATGTTTACTTCTTCTCTACATTCTCTTATTATGGTATTTAATATATCTACTCTATCTTCTTTGATATCAGTATTATCAACATTACCTCCTGGTATTTGTAGACAATTAGGAACTGAAGTATCCCTTGCCATTTCTCCTATTACATAATATTTATCACTAGTTTCTAATAGACAACCTACTACTAAGTTATGACACCCATATTCTTTAGGTATACCTACTCTTTCATCATATAAATGATGAGCATAAGATGTTCTTTTACAAGTAATCTCTATTAATTTATTTGTTTCCTTATATTCACTTACACAAATTAGTTCACCATTAAAAAGACTAGGATTATCTTTCTTACTCTGCTCCTATAAAATATTTATTTGTTCTTTTAAGTCTTTTGGAAGTTCTATCATTTCATCTTTGAACTTTATTTTTATAGTTGTTCCTGCAATAGTTTTTAGAATATCAGCATCACTCTCTCTTAAATTAATTTTATATTATCATTTAAGATAGGTAAATGCAATAATCTATCATTTTCTTACGACGCTTCTTACGACATTTCTTGCAAGTCTTGTTAGTCAGTGATACAATCTTTTAAACAGAGGTGAATTTATGAAACGATATAAACAAAGTGAAATAGAAAAAGTTGCAACTATTCTTAAAGATGATGGCGTTATTAGTGTTCCTACTGATACTGTTTATGGAATATGTGCTAGAATTAATTCTAGTAAGGCTTATGATAATCTTGTAAAAGTTAAAAACCGTCCTTCTAATAAGTCTTTTCCTGTTCTTTGTAAAGATTTAGAACAAATTGAAAGTATCGCCATTGTTGATGAGAAAGCTCTTAAGTTAATTGAAGCTTTTATGCCTGGACCTCTTACTTTAGTTTTAAACAAAAAGCCTGAAGCTTTTTCGTATATTAATAATGCTGGTACAAGAGAAACTGATGAGGTTGCTGTTAGGATGATTCCATCTAAATTCTTAAATGAATTAATAGAGAAAATTGGCAGTCCTTTGTTTTTAACGAGTGCTAATAAATCGGGAATGGATGTATGTAGAAGTTTAGATGAAATATAAGAAGAATGCCCTACTCTTGATGGTATAGTTATAGGAGAGGTTGCTTTTGGAGAATCTAGTACGATAGTTGATCTCACTAGTGATGATATAAAAATACAAAGGCAAGGCCCTATTAAAGAAGAACATATTATGGAAGTTCTTAAAAGATAATATTTATTCTTAAGTATTAAATCACTTCTCATTTTAATATAGATTAATGAGGAGTGATTTTTATGTGTTCTTATAATGTTTTATGTGAATATGATAAATCTATTAGTGAGGAAGAGTTAAAAATAATAATTAATGATAAATTATATAGAATTATTACTACTCTTGAGATGAGTTTAGAATGAAAGAGGTCTTTAGGGTAGCGATTTATTTAAGACTTTCTATTGAAGATAAAGATAAGTTAAATAGATTAGACGATAGTGAATCTATTAAAAATCAAAGAAATATGTTGATGGAAGTTGTTAATAATAATCCTAGTTATAATTTAGTTGATGAATACTGTGATGAAGATTTATCTGGGGCAGGTACATATAGACCAGAGTTTGAAAGATTAATTAATGACTGTGAAAATGGTAAGATTGATATTGTTTTATGTAAGAGTCAGTCTAGGTTTTCAAGGGATATGGAGATTGTAGAAAGATACATTAATAATAAGTTTAAAGAGTGGAATGTTAGATTTATTAGTTTATCTGATAATGCTGATACAGAAAATCCTGGTAATAAAAAGTCTAGACAGATTAATGGTCTTGTTAATGAATGGTATTTAGAAGATGTTTCTAATAATATTAGAAGTGCTTTTAATTCTAAGATGAAACAAGGCGAGTTTATCTCCCCTTTCGCACCTTTTGGTTATTTAGTAGATAGTTCTGATAATAATAAATTGGTTGTTGACAAAGTGGCTTGTTTAGTAGTTAAAGATATTTTTAACCTATATTTAAATGGTTATGGCTACTCTGCTATTGCTAAATATTTAAATGATAAAAATATACCAAGTCCATCACTTCATAAATATAGACAAGGTATTAAATTAAATGTTGTTAGTAATAAAGCACGTGAAGAGATTAAATGGAATAGTAATGCTATTAAGACAATACTTAAAAATGAAGTTTATTTAGGTAAGCTTGTGCAAGGTAAAAGAACTACTGTTAGTTATAAGAATCATAAGATTATTAATAAAGATAAGAGCCTATGGATAAGTTATTCTGATACTCATGAGGCGATTATTGATGTGGATACTTTTGATAAAGTACAAATGGAGATGAAAAATAGAACTAAGCCTAGAGGTAGTAGTACTGTTCATTTGTTTTCTGGTAAAGTTTTTTGTTTATGTTGTGGTCATTATTTAAGAAAGAAAAACTCTTCAAGGCATCAATATTTAGTATATTCTAATAATTTTATCTGCTCTAATAAGTCATCTATTAGATATGATAAATTAGAAAGTATTGTTCTTCTTGAGATTAATAAAATATTAAATAAATTTTATGATGAAGAGTTATTAAAAGAAAAGGTAAATAAAAAATATAATGAAGTATATAAAGAAAAGTTAGTATCTTTAGAAAATGGGTTAGTTAATATTAATAGAAAAATAGATGAGTCTAAAAACTATTTAAAGAACCTTTATGAAGATAAGGTAAATAATTTTATTTCTTTAGAGATGTTTAATACTTTAGTAAGTAGTTATGAAAATAATAAGGATAGATATTCTAAACAATTAGATGATATTAATAAAAAGATTAACATTTATAAAGAGAATATTAAAGGTTTTGATGAGAAAATAATCTCTAAATATAAAAAACTAGATAGTCTTAATAGAGTTATTGTTAGTGAGTTTGTGGATAAAATTTATGTAGGTGAAGTTAAAGATAATATTAGAGTTATAAAAATAAAGTGGAATTTTTGAAGGAAAAAAGTTTAACCGTATATTATATTAATAGAGATGGTAAATGTTGTAACACTGCTGTTGTTGATATTAAAGGTATGTTTAAAATTATTGAATCAATACCTAGTAAAAATGCTGAACCTATAAAAAAGTGGTTTGTTAAACTTGATTGCGAACGCATATATGAAACTTTTGATTCTTCTCTTGTAGTTCAAAGAGTAATTGATACTTATAGAGCTAAAGTGTATGATGAAGATTGGATTATTAAAAGAATTAAAGGTATTAAGGATAGAAAGAAACATACTGAAGTATGGAAAGATAATGATGTTGACAGTAATTTAGAATATGCCATTATTACTAATGATATCTATAGATACTGGTCTGTTAGAATATAAAGAGTTTAAAGTGCTTAGAAAAGAGTCTTAAGAGATAATATGAGTGATATCGAAGTTTTACTTGCAGATATAGGTGTGATTACGATTCTTTAGTTTGCTAAGAAACATAAACATTATGGGCTAAATGAAAATAGAAAGATTGCTAAAGGAGAGGGCGAAGTTGCTAGTAATACGAGAAAAGATATAAAAGATAAACTTGGAGAGAATGTTATTAGTAAAGATAATAATCTTAATTATCAATATATAGATGATAATAAAAAGTTAGAGAGTACTGTGTCTTAATAACCTTCATCCAGTTGCTCTAATCAGGACACTTGCTACTAAACCTGATATATTACTTTTAGATGAACCTTTTTCAGCTTTGGATGCAATGACTAGAGTAATGCTTGCTGATGATGTTTATAAAATGGTTAAAGACTTAGGAAAAACTGCTATTATGGTAACCCATGATATTGGAGAAGCAGTTAGTCTTGCTGATAAAGTTGTTGTACTTACTAAAAGACCTTGTGTTGTTAAAAAAATTTATGATATTAATTATAAGAATCATTCTACTCCATTTAATAATAGAAAAGAAAAAGAATTTAACTACTATTATGAAGAGATATGGAGAGATTTAGATGTCAAGTTATAGTGTGGAACATAAAAAATTTCTTAAAAAGAAGAAAAAAGAGAAAGTTATTGTTATTAGTTTTCAAATATTAATATTACTAGTGTTCATTTTAGGATGGGAACTATTAGCAAGATTTAATCTTATTAATACTTTTCTTTTATCTAGTCCTAGTCTAGTACTTAAAACTTTAGGAAGTCTTCTAACTGATAATGACTTATTAGTACATATAGGTATTACCTTATATGAGACAGTAGTTAGCTTTTTAGTAGTTACAATTATTTCCTTGTTAGTCTCTACTCTATTTTGGTTTTCTAAAAGATTAGCAAAGATACTTGATCCTTATTTAACTGTTTTAAATTCGCTACCTAAAGTCGCTCTTGGACCTTTAATTATTATCTGGGTAGGTGCTAGTACTAATTCTATTATCTTTATGGCTTTATTAATTTCTTTATTCTTGTCTATTATAAATGTTTATCATAATTTTAAGGAAACTGATAGTAACTATATTACTTTACTTAGAAGTTTAGGGGCTAGTAAATTACAAATATTTATGAAAGCAGTTATACCATCTAATCTATCTAATATTATTAATAATCTCAAAATTAATGTTAGTATGTGTTACATCGGTGTAATTATGGGTGAATTACTTGTATCAAAAAAAGGATTAGGATATCTAATAATGTATGGTACTCAAGTATTTAATATAGACCTTGTCATTGCTTCTGTTATTGTTCTAGGTGTTTTAGCTTTCTTATTCTATTATCTTATTTGTTTACTTGAGAAATTTATACAAAAGAAAACTGTTAACTAGAAGGTTAGCAGTTTTTGATATTATTTATCTTAGATATTTTGATTCTATTTAACCATTTCCCAACTTTTAAAATATACACATTCTAAATTATCATTGAATTTAATTTCATATATTCCATCATATTCTTGACTATTTTGCTTGAGAATCCATTCAACTATTAATGTATTGCCATCTAGAGCTAAAATTTTAAATTCAATATTTTGAATATTCTCGTTTTTTATATGTTTCCATTCTTGGTTAATTTCTTGAATAGTTGTATATGGTTTCATAAATGGAGTTTCTTGATAAAATGTTGTCTTAATAAATAATGCTACTGCATTTTCTATATCTTTATTATACCAATAGTTTTTTAATTTATTTAACCATTCTTTTGCATATTCTCTATTCATAATATCACTCCTCGTATAATAGTTACATTGTTCTTATATTATATTTTTGATTTATTTAATTATAACATATATAAATAAAAATCAGAATAATTAGTTTACTCTGATTACAAGTATTCATCTAATTTATCTGTCTTATAAAGTTCTATTTTATATTTAAGTTTATCTAAAGCTTCTGTCATAGTTTTAATCTTTTCTTCAAGCTTATCTTGTTCTTCCTCTAATAGATGTTGACGTTCTAGTTTAGTACTTTCTCCTTCATCATATAAATCAACATATTTTTTTAATACTTCTATAGAAATACCAGCACTACGCATACATTTAATAAATTCTATTCTTTTTAAATCTTCTTCACTATAATCTCTTATACCACTACTATTTTTCTTAATTGGTCCTATTAGTCCTACTTTTTCATAATACCTTAATGTATCATTAGTCATATTAAATTTTTCTGCTACTTCTTTTATAGTCATTTTATTACTTCCCTTCGTAGTTATATTATCACTTAGAGTCTAGTCTAAGTCAATATTTATTTTTGACATAATAATATTGTTATTTCCATATAATAATATTGATAATGAGGTGATTACTTTGGATAAGAAAAGAATTTTGGTACTTGCTATAACTGGTATTCTTATTGTTTTAGGAGGGATAACACTATTTATAAATCATAATTTAGAAAGTAAAGACGAGAAAACTAAAACAATGGTCTCTACTGTGATGAGTGTTGATGATAGTACTTTTACTATTCAGGATAGTAATAATATTATTTATACATTTGTAATTGTTGATAATAATTTATCTGTTGGTGATGTTATTGAACTTGAATATAATGGCTCTTTAAATAAAAATAAAGCTTTACAAGACAGTAAAGTTTTGGGATATAAGACTATTAAGGTTAGTAATGATGAAGAAGGTGTACCTAGTGAGTGGCAGGATAATGGTATTTTTAAGGATTTTTATATCTTTGCTGCTAAGAAGTTAAAGACTATGTCACTTGATGAAAAAATAGCTCAGTTACTACTTGTAAGATATCCTGATACTAATCCTGTTGAAACGTTAAATAAATATCAATTTGGAGGTTATGTCTTTTTTGAAAAAGATTTTAGAGATAAAACTAAACCAGAAGTAAAGGAAATGATTAATAATTTACAAAATGTATCTAAAGTTCCTATATTAACGGCAGTTGATGAAGAAGGGGGAACTGTTGTAAGAGTAAGTAGTAATCCAAACCTTGCTAGTAGTAAATTTGAATCACCAAGAGATTTGTATTTAAGTGGTGGTTTTGATAAGATAAGACAAGATACTATTAATAAAAGTTTATTGTTATCAGAACTAGGGCTTAATTTAAATCTAGCACCTGTTGTAGATGTATCTACTAATTCAGGTGACTATATGTATAAAAGAACATTAGGAGAAAATACAGAGTTAACTAGTACTTATGCTAAAACAGTTATTAGTGCTAGTAAAGGATTAGGTGTATCTTACACTTTAAAACATTTCCCAGGTTATGGAAATAATTCTGATACCCATACAGGACAGTCTATTGATAATCGTTCTTATGATGATATTGTTAAGAATGATTTACCACCTTTTGAAGCAGGTATTAATGAGGGAGCGGAAGCTGTGCTTGTGAGTCATAATACAGTAACTAATATTGATTCTAGTAATCCTGCTTCACTATCTGTTGATATTCATAATTTACTAAGAAATAAACTTGGCTTTACTGGTATTATTATTAGTGATGATTTAGCGATGGGAGCGGTATCTTCTATTGATAATGTGACTGTAAAAGCGATAACTGCAGGTAATGATTTACTTATTACTACTGATTATGAAGAAAGTTTTAATGATATTAAAGAGGCAGTAAATAATAAAACTATTGATGAAGGATTAATTGATAAATTAGCTTTTAGAGTACTTGCTTGGAAATACTATAAAGGTTTAATATTTGAAAATCAAAAATAATTAACAACTCGTCTAAACCGACAAGTTGTTTTATATTTTGTATAGTCAAGAAAAGAAAAAGACTTAAGTAAAATACTTAAATCTAATCTAATATATTCTTTAAGACTATTGTCTTTGTTCTACTCATTTCTTTCAGAGTTGTAGATATTCCTTCGTTACCAATACCTGAATGTTTCCATCCACCAAATGGCATTTCAGCAGCACGGAAGAAACTTGCTCCATTGATAACTGCTCCTCCTACTTCAAGAGCATTAGCAACTTTGAAAGCAGTTTTCATATCACGTGTCATGATATTTCCACATAGTCCATAACTACTTTGATTAGCTATTTCAATGGCTTCTTCAACTGTATCAAAACTACATACAGGAATAACTGGACCAAAGATTTCCATATCTTTCATAACGTCCATATCACGAGTAACATTATCAAGAACAGTTGGTTCTAGGAAAGCTCCATTTCTACGTCCTCCATAAACAAGTTTAGCTCCTTGTTCAAGTGTCTTTTTAATTTGATCTTGAACTCTGATGGCAGCTTTCTCATTGATTAGACAACCAATATCGGCATCTTCTTGCCCAGGCATGGCAACTTTTAGAGTTTTTATCTTTTCAACAGCACGTCTAATAAATTCATCTTTAACGTCTTTTTGAACTAAGAATCTTTTACTAGCACAACATACTTGTCCAGTGTTATAAAGTCTTCCCCAAACCATTTCATCAATAACAAGGTCCATATCAGCATCATTCATAACGATGAAAGCATCATTTCCACCTAATTCTAGCATGACATGAGTAATGTTTTTAGCACAATTTGCCATTACTTCACTACCTACAGCAGTACTTCCTGTTACTGTCATTAAGTTTACCATAGGATGTTTTGCAAGAGCCTCTCCAGTAGTTGGACCATCACCTGAGATACAATTGATAACTCCTGCTGGAACACCTGCTTCCATTAATAAATTACAATATGTATGTAAGGTCAAAGGATTATAAGTAGACGGTTTAACAATAACACTATTACCCATGATTAGAGCACTGGGAACTTTTTGACCAAATAAGTCACATGGAAAGTTAAAAGGAATGATGCAACCCACTACTCCTAGAGGTTCTTGGAAAGTCATCTGAATTGTTTTTTCTTGACCTTTTTCTGTTCCTGCGGGAATAACATTTCCATATTCATGTTTAGCTTTTTCTACATAACCATAAACAAAACTTCTTGTATTCCCAATTTCTACTCTTGCTTCCTTAATTGGTTTACCTGTTTCTTTAGATAGAAGCTCTGCTAACTCTTCAGCTTTTGCTTCTACTAAATCCACAAATTTATAAAGAATATCTCCACGTTCATGCATAGGAATTTTAGCCCATTCTTTTTGGGCAGACACAGCCTCGTTTACACACATGTCAACATCTTGTTCTGTAGCATTAGGGACAGTATCAATTAACTCTCCTGTCGCAGGATTAGTTACCTCTATTACTTTCCCATCACTAGCATCAATTAACCTTCCTCCTATTAAATTCTTCATTTAAGCCTCCTATTCATCACCAAAAGCAGTAAATGATAACATTAATCCACCACAGATATTGGCTGAATGTTCATCATAACCATATTCACCAAAAGTAAATATTGTAATAAATGGTACTCCATGAGCTTCTTCAACCAAATTTTTATAAACTTCATCAATTCTATCACCAATACCAAGTTTTCTACCACCACAGTGAACTAAAAAGTATCCTGCTGGTTCGGTAGATAATTGACTTTTAACATCTTTTAAAGTAGCTTTAGTAGAATTAATTAATTCATCTACAGTTGCCTCTAATTGAACGATAGCAGTTTTTTCTACTACTTTATTACCTAAATTGATAACATCATCCATTATAGTTCTAGTTCCCATATCATCTCCGAACATAGGATGACGAACTACTGTTAAATTTCCAAGTGGATCTTTTACACCTAATGGTTTAGTAATAGACTCTACTAATAGGTTACTACCTTTTAATTCACTAGGTTTCTTACCAATCCAGTCTGCATATTTCTTTAATGCTGATACACCATCAATTTTAACTAAAGTACGATCATTTTTAACTTCAGTAATAAGACCATAATTATCAGTTTCACGATAAGCTCCTGTATAAGAAGTTACAATATCATTATCTGTATAGAAGAAAGCAACTGCAACTCCATCAGAAAATACTTCATTATTACAGAATATTTTCCAGTTTCCTTCTACAGTATCATCAGCAGCACTACCTCCAAACATAGGAACACGTCCAATAACATCCTGAATACCCATTAAATAGTCTTCTTCCTCTTTTGGACTTGCTACCATATAGAAATAATTAGGTGAATAATTTTCTTTAGCATTTTCAACAGCTTTTCTAGCAACCTTTCTTCCTATTTCTCTAGCGTTTTTTCCTGCTTTATGACAAGCAACACCAATATTCATATTTTTATCTTCAAAAGACATTAATCCTGCAAAACCATCTTCACTCTCAATAATTCCATCATTAGTTATAACCATACCACTACTAGTACAACCAATTATTGGAGCCCCTTTCATTGATGACATTGCACCATTTACTACTTCTTCAACATCATCGTTACATGAACAGTACATCATTCCAAGTTTTGGACGCATACCTACATTTGCATTTTTAGCAGCTTCTTTACCTTTGGCATATGAATCTTTTATAGTTGAGTACCCTACTTTTGTTTTTAACATAATATTCCTCCCTTTTTATTTACTTCTTTTATTCATAAGCTTCTTTATATAAAGCTAATATATCTTCTTTTGTTACTTCTCTTGGATTTCCACCTGTACAAACATCATTAATAGCTTGTTCTGAAAGCATTTCTAAAGCATCATATGGAATTCCTATTTCTTTTAGTGTTCTAGGTATTCCTACTTCTCTTGATAGTTTATCAACAGCATTACAAACTTTATCAACTGCTTCTTCATCTGATAAATTATCCATTTCAAATCCGAATTCATGTCCTATATCTCTAAAGCGATCTGGACAAACTTTTCCATTCCATCTTAATATATGTGGTAGAAGCAGTGCATTAGCAAGGCCATGTGGAGTATCAAAGTATGCTCCTAATGAATGAGCCATAGAATGAACGATACCAAGACCTACATTTGAAAACCCCATACCTGCAATATATTGGCCATAACCAACCGCTTCTATAGAGTCTTTATCTTTTTCATTAACAGCTTTTGATAAATTATGATAAATCAAATTCATCGCTTGTTTATGGAACATATCTGGAATTAACCAAGCACTTTTTGTTATATATCCTTCCATAGCATGAGTTAAAGCATCCATTCCTGTAGCAGCAGCTAGGCTCTTAGGCATTGTTTCCATAAGTTCTGGATCAATAATAGCCACTACTGGAATATCATGAGGATCAACACAAACCATTTTCTTCTTTCTTTTATCATCTGTAATAACATAATTAATAGTTACTTCTGCAGCAGTACCTGCAGTTGTAGGTATCGCAATAATTGGCATACCAGGATTTTTAGTAGCAGCAGTCCCATCAAGTGATACAACATCATCAAATTCAGGATTAGTCATAATGATACTCATACATTTTGCAGTATCAATAACAGATCCCCCTCCTACAGCAATTAAAAAGTCAGCATTACTATTTCTTAAAACATTTAAACCTTCATTAACATTTTCTACATTAGGATTAGGTTTAATATCACTATATACTTCATATGGTAGTAATATCTCATCTAAAAGTTCTGTAACTTTACTTGTAACATTCGCTTCTAATAAAGATTTATCTGTTACCACTAAAGCTTTTCTATATCCTCTTCCTTTAATTTCATCAACTAAACTTCTTCTAGCATTATAACCAAAATAAGATGTTCCATTTAGAATAATTCTATTTGTCAATTTTTTCTACCTCCTTATTATTAATTATAACATAGATTTAAACATTTTTAAGAGTTTTTTAATACAAAATAAAAAGATTCTAACTATCAGAATCTTTTGTACTTTTCTTATCATTAATAATTATTATTTCCTTAACTATTGTAAGGATGTTGTAGATAAACTATTTAGATGATAGTCCGCTCTTCTACCTAGTTTATAAGCATAGTAACCGGCTGCAGCGATCATAGCAGCATTATCTGTGCAGTATTTAAGTGGTGGAATAGATAAGTGAATATTATTTTCTTTACACATATCAATTAAAGCTTCCCTTAATCCACTATTAGCAGCAACTCCTCCTGCTACTATTAGATTATTAATGTTATAGTCTTTTAAGGCTTTCTTAGTCTTAGAAACAATGCTTGTAACGGCAACTTTTTGAAAAGAAGCGGCAAGGTCAGCTTTATTTATTTCCTTACCTTTTTGTTCTTCATTATGATTTAAGTTTATAACGGCACTCTTTAGGCCACTAAATGAGAAGTTATATGAGTCATCATTTAAAGGTATAGGCAGTTTATATGTAGGTTTACCTTCTTTTGATAGCTTATCTAGTTTAGGTCCTCCTGGATAAGGTAGGCCCATTACTCTTGCTACTTTATCATAACACTCACCTATCGCATCATCTAGGGTTCCTCCTAATTTTTCAAAGTTAAAGTGGTCTTTCATCTTAATAAGTTCTGTATGTCCTCCACTTACAACTAAAGCGATTAGTGGAAACTTTAATTCTTCAACTAAGCTATTAGCATAAATATGTCCTGCAATATGATGAACTGGTACTAAAGGTTTATTATAGATATAACTTAGAGTTTTAGCCGCTTGCATTCCTACTAAAAGACTACCAATTAACCCAGGACCATAAGTTATAGAGATAGCGGTTACATCATCTATTTTCATATTCGCTTTCTTTAAACAGTCTTCTATTACCAAAGTTATATTCTTAACATGTTCACGACTTGCTATCTCAGGTACTACACCCCCAAAATTTTCATGGATATCTATTTGACTTGAGGTACTTGTAGAAAGCTCCTCCCTTCCATTTTTAACAATGGAACAACTAGTCTCATCGCAACTACTTTCTATTCCAAGTATATATATATCTTTCATATTATCACTTCCAAACCTGTTCTTATTTTAACACAAAAGACTCCTTTTTTAAAGAGCCTTTTCCATCAATAAGCCATTTATACCAGCATAGTATTTTTCTCTAGTAGATACTTTTTTAAAGCCATATTTTTTATATAGATTAATGGCTGCAATATTATCTTCTTTAACTTCTAATGTTATATTTTTTATATCACTATATTGATACTTTTCTATTAGATATTTTAGTAATTTATCACCAATACCTTTTCTTCTTTTTTTAGTAGTTACTTCAAACTGTTCTATTTCAATTCTATCATAGATAAGACTATAAAGAAGAAAACCTATTATTTTATCTTTTTCCACATAAGTAATTATTTTTAAGTAAGGATTTGTGGAAAACTCTTTTTCAGTTAACTTATAAGTAAAGTTATCCACAGCATCTTGTGGATAACTATCATATTCTTTAATCATAATCCAGCTTTTTCCTCTGCTTCTGTCTTTTTTAAATAGATAGGATTTACTAGATGAGGATTAACACCATCACTCTTTTCAAAATAGTTAACTATTTTTAAAATATCTGGATTATAGTTTTCTTTTTTTAGGTTTATATCAATATCATTATTTGTAATAACAGTTACATTATCTAAATCTTTACTCTTATTTAATAGGTTTTGTAAATTTATATGAGAATCTTCTATAACTTCATTATTGTCTTTATCATAAATCGCTCCATATACATAACCTCTTCTTGCATCAATTAAAGGCATTTTATAAGTATTAGTATTACAAGATATAGCCATAGCGGTTAAACCTGATATTGGAGTAATATTTATATTTAAAGCCCAAGCAATAGTTTTCGCAATAGTAATGCCTATTCTAATACCTGTAAAAGATCCAGGGCCATTAACAACTATTATCTTATCTAAATCTTTAGGAATAATATTTGCTTTATTAAATAATTCTATTACTTGAGGCAAAGCCTCTTTAGATAAGTCTTTTTCATATTTTTTCTTTATAGAAGAAACTAGTTTGTCATTAATAACAATACCACTATATAAATAATCACTTGATGTATCTATATAAAGAGTTTTCATAAAATTGCCTCACATAGTTCTTCATATTTAGAACCATATGGTGTAATTGTAATTATTCTTGTATCTTCATCTTCACTTGATAACTTAAATTTAATCTCAAGTCTTTCTTCTGGTAAATAGTCCCTTATCATATCAGCCCATTCAATAATACAAATTCCTTCTTTAGTATAGTAGTCTTCAAGACCAATATCATCCACTTTACCATCTAGGCGATAAACATCCATGTGATATAAAGGTAGTTCACCACTTGTATATTCTTTAATAATATTAAATGTAGGTGAAGTTATTTCTTCTTTAACTTCAAGGGAAGATGCAAAACCTTTAGTAAATACTGTTTTACCACTCCCTAAATCACCTATTAGACAGATAACCATATTAGGAAATTTCTCTGATTCAATATTTTGTGCTAATTCAACTGTTTCGCTCTCACTGTAACTAGTTATTTTATAGTTGTTCATAATTATCTCCTCTTTTCTATCTAGTTCATTATAGCAAAGGAGTTTATAGTTTTTCAAGATGTTTAGAAATTATTTTTCTATTAGTCTAATTCTAGATGCTCTTTATCAGAGATTAGTGGGGTATTTACAATTCTCAACTTTTTGTTATTGTTAAATAAATTTCTTAATTCATCAAAATTTTTATTAGGATCTAGCATAAGAGTTGCTAAATCATCTAACTCTTTTAATTCCTCTTCAGTTAGATTGAAAAATTTATTATTATTATCTATATAACTAGGCTTGAAAAGATAAGATATTTCATCTCCCATTAAAGCATGAAAGTCAAAAAAGAGAGTGTATGCTAACATATTTAGGCCTTGAAAAGAAGAACCATGGATATATTTATTAATATCATCTTTTCCACTTCTCGTATTAAGCCAAACTTCTGCAATCCAACAAAAACTTTTATGAGGCATATCTATGTGATCTTTACCACTGTTTTTATTTGGATCACAAATTATCCATCTATTTTCTTTTTTACTATAATATTCTATAATCCAATGATCAAAACATCTACCATCATTAGTGAAATAGGAAGCAAAACCACTACGAACTCTGCATGATATTCCTTTCGTTTTAAAAATAGAAGCTAGTAAAATGGCAACATAGCGACAAGTAATAACAACTTTATTTTTTATTTCTCTATTTTTAGCAAAACCTCTTATGTCTTTTCTAAAAAGTTCTGCTGTTATAGCAGGAGCAGTTAGTAAGATATCATCATGACTTATATATTCCCACCAAGGATATTCTTCAGAAATATGATCGTGACTTTTTCCATGCTCTAATTGTTCTTTTCTACTTCTTCTTAACTCCTTTCTATGAATTGTTTGAGATAAAATTAAATCTGTTAACTCTTCCATATCATCCGGCAAACTCTTATAGTAGTCTTTATATGGTTCATAATTAGTATACATACTTGTTTTTAAATAAAACTTAAATATTTCTTCATTCATAATAATAACCTCCATATTTATTATAGAGGTTTAATATATTTAAATCTTTACTTTTATACAATGAAAAAAGTCATATTAAAGGAAACCAAATTTCTACATAATTATCATAATATATTTCAATATAGTTTTTTTCTTTCAATTTATAGTTTAGACTTGGTAAGTAAATATCTTCTGTATTATTTATATAGTTATTAATATCAAGAGCATTAAATGAGGAGGTTGTAATTACAAACCAACTTGATGAAGATATTGTAAATCTTGAAGCATTATCCCATTTTTCTTCTAAACCTACATGATAATAAAATTCTTCAGCATTATTCTTTATAAGTTCTGATATACCATAACGTATTTTAGTATTTTTAAATTCTTTATTTTTTTCTTTTATACACTTCCAATAGTTTTCAATAATATTAGAATTATTATTGATAGAAAATAATTGTTTTAAAGTATATAAAGTAAATTCTTTATTATCTACAATCTTATATTTTATATCGTTTGTATTTGTAAAATTAGATTTAAAATGTAGTACAGGATAAATTTTAGATACTTTACCTTTCTTAACTTCTTTGGGTGTTACATTATGAAAACTTATAAAGCTTCTTGTAAATGATGAAGGATTTGTGTAGCCATATGTGTTAGCGACATCAATTACTTTCATATTATTACGCAAATCTTTCGCTGCTAAGGTTAATCTCCTATATCTTACATATTCTTTCATTGTAATTCCTGTCAAAAGTTTAAATAATTGTTCTGCAATATAAAGATTAGCACCTAACATTTTTGCAGTTTTACTATAATCTATTTTTTTCTTTAGATTATTTTCTAAATAATCTATAACTTCATTTAGTTGTTTATATATATTCATAAATAACACCCCACTATTAGTATAACAAAAAAAGACTCATCATTTAAGAAAAGTCTTTTATAAACAAAAAAATAGTAAGCAACTTCCTATTTTCGCATACACTATCGTCGGCGTTAAGTGGCTTAACTTCTGTGTTCGGGATGGGAACAGGTGTACCCCACTTGCTATCGTTACTTACTAAAATATAGAGAAATAATTCTCTGAAAACATAGATATTGTGTTCATCAAATTTATTAAATAGGGTTAAATCCTCGATCTATTAGTACTGGTCAGCTCAACATGTCACCATGCTTCCACCTCCAGCCTATCAACCAGATAGTCTTTCTGGGATCTTACTATATAAAATATGGGAAAACTCATCTTAAAGTTGGCTTCCCGCTTAGATGCTTTCAGCGGTTATCCATTCCCAACATAGCTACTCTGCACTGCAACTGGCGTTACAACAGATACACCAGAGGTTGGTCCATCCCGGTCCTCTCGTACTAAGGATAGCTCTCTTCAATTTTCCTACGCCCACAACGGATAGGGACCGAACTGTCTCACGACGTTCTGAACCCAGCTCGCGTGCCACTTTAATGGGCGAACAGCCCAACCCTTGGAAGCGACTTCACCTCCAGGATGTGACGAGCCGACATCGAGGTGCCAAACACCACCGTCTATGTGAACTATTGGGTGGTATCAGCCTGTTATCCCCAGGGTAACTTTTATCCGTTAAGCGACGACCATTCCATACTGAATCGCCTGATCACTATGTCCTGCTTTCGCACCTGCTCGACTTGTAGGTCTCGCAGTCAAGCTCCCTTATACCATTACACTCTTTGATTGATTTCCAAACAATCTGAGGGAACCTTTGAGCGCCTCCGTTACTCTTTAGGAGGCGACCGCCCCAGTCAAACTGCCCACCAGACACTGTCCCTGAACCGGATAACGGTCCTAGGTTAGAAATTCAGCGTATCAAGGGTGGTATTCCAAGGTTGACTCCACTAGAACTGGCGTCCTAGTCTCTACGTCTCCCACCTATCCTCTACAAAATACACCGAACTCCAATATCAAGCTACAGTAAAGCTCCATGGGGTCTTTCCGTCCTGTTGCGGGTAACCTGCATTTTCACAGGTATTAAG
>CALVVB010000065.1 GCA_944363735.1 uncultured Bacilli bacterium
ATTATTATTATATAATAAGTAAAAGGAGAGATAATTATGTTATTATTAGCTGTTAACTCTGGCAGTAGTACTTTAAAGTTTAGGCTTTATGATATGCCAAGTGAAAAAGTGATTACAAAAGGAAGTTTTGAACGTATTGGCTCTTTAGACAGTGATTATACTATTAGAGTTAATGATGAAAAAATCTATAAGAAAGAGGAAATTGAAAATCATGAGAAAGCTGTTAATATTTTATTAACAGAACTTGTGGAAAAAGGCATTGTTAAAAAACTAGATGATATTAAAGCAGTTGGACATCGGGTTGTTCATGGAGGAGTATTATATTCTCATTCTGTTATTATTACTGATAGAGTACTAGAAGAAATAGAGAAAATTAAAGATTTAGCACCACTACATAATCCTGCTGCTATAGTAGGTATAAAAGCTTTTTCTAAAGCAATACCTAATGCTTTAATGGTTGCATGTTTTGATACTGCTTTTCATCAAACTATTGAGGAAAAAGAATTCTTATATTCTGTGCCTTATGAATGGTATGTTAAATATGATGTTAGAAAGTATGGATTCCATGGCTTATCTCATCAGTATATAACAACTAGAATAAAAGATATATTAGGTAAAGATGGTAATTTAATTATATGTCATATTGGAAATGGTGCTAGTATATCTGCTGTTAAAGCAGGTAAGTGTATTGCTACATCTATGGGCTTTACTCCTAATGCTGGTATTATGATGGGAACTCGTAGTGGTGATATAGATTATAGTATTATAGGTTATATTATGAAAAAGACTGGTCTATCTTATGATGAAGTAGATAACTTACTAAATAAGAAAAGTGGTCTCGAAGGTATTGCTGGTATGAGTGATTTAAGAGATATAGATAGAGCCTTTCTAGCTAAAGATAGTAAAGTAGTTCTTGCTATTGATATGTATACTGAACGTATTGCTGAATATATCGCTAAGTACTATCTAAAACTAGGTAAAGTAGATGCTATCATCTTTACAGCAGGTTGTGGTGAGAATGATCCTATTATAAGGAAAGAGGTACTTAATAAATTAAAACCACTTGGTGTAGAAGTTGATGAGAAACTAAATGAAGAAACAGTTGTTAGAAAAGACAAAGAAGGCTTAATTACTACTAAAAAATCTTCTATAGCTAGTTATGTTCTAGCGACAGATGAAGAACTAGTTATTGCTAAAGATACATATAATTTATCTAAATAGGGAAGTAACTTGCTGAAGGCAAGTTCTTTTTTGTAATATGTATTATCATAAACTAATCTTATCTAATACTTTGAAAAAATCCTAAACTATAGTATAATACTAGTAGATTTAAAGAAAGAAGGAATATATATATGAAAATAATATCTATTAATGCCGGAAGTAGTTCTTTAAAGTTTAGTCTATTTGATATGGATGATAAAAAAGTAATTGCTAGTGGACTATTTGAACGTATTGGTATAGATGCTAGTAGTTATACTATAAAATATAATGATGAGAAAATTAAAACAGAAACAGAACTTGCAACTCATACAGATGCTGTTAAGATTTTACTTGATAAACTAGTTAGTCTCAATATTATTAAATCATTAGATGAAATAGATGGAGTAGGACATCGTTTAGTTCATGGTAAAGATAAATATAAAGAGTCATGTCTAATAACAGATGAAGTAATTAATGACCTAATCGCTTTTAAAGACTTTGCACCTCTTCATAATCCTGCTAATGTCTTAGGAATACAAGCTTTTAAGGAAGTATTAAAAGATGTTCCTATGGTAGGGGTATTTGATACAGCATTTCATCAAACTATGGATGAAGAAGCCTATCTATATCCAGTACCATACTCTTGGTATAGGGAACATAGTGTCAGAAAATATGGTTTCCATGGAACAAGTCATAGATATATTGCTAAAACGATTAGTGAAAAATTAGGAAGAGATGATTTAAGAATAATTAGTTGTCATGTGGGTAGTGGGGGTTCTATTACTGCTATTAAGGATGGTAAATGTGTTGATACATCTATGGGTTTTACACCTTTAGCAGGTATAATGATGGGAACTCGTAGTGGTGATGTGGATCCATCAATAATTACTTATATAATGGAACGAGAAGGATTGAATGCTAAAGAAGTAATAGATATTTTAAATAAAAAATCAGGCTTACTTGGGCTTAGTGAAATAAGTAGTGATATGCGTGATATAATAAGTGCAATGGATAGCAATGATGAACAAGCAGAAAAAGCAAGACGTGCTTTCCTAAAATATACAAGAACAACTACTAACTATATTGCCCAGTACTATGCTTTATTAGGAGGAGCTGATGTTATCTGTTTTACAGCAGGACTTGGGGAAAATAGTGAACCATTTAGAAAGAAAGTTTGTGAAAACCTTGCTTGTCTTGGTGTAAAACTAGATTATGATGCAAATAAAGTAATGGGAGAATTTAAAAAGATTAGCAGTGATGATTCTGCTATTCCAGTTTATGTAGTTCCAACAGATGAAGAGCTTATGATTGCTCTAGATACTCTTAAATTAATTAGTTAGATTGGATGAAGTTATGTTTAAAAAAATATATAAAGAGATAAAGAAATATAATAATATTGTAATTGCAAGACATGTAGGAGTTGATCCTGATGCTTTAGCAAGTCAACTTGCTTTAAAAGAATCAATTAAATTGACATTTCCTAAAAAGAATGTCTATGCTGTAGGTAATGGATCATCAAAGTTTTCCTATATGGGACATCTTGATAAATTAGAAGACTTTGATAACTTTCTTCTAATCGTCTTAGATACTCCTGATAAAAAAAGAATAGATTATAAAGATTATAGTAAAGCAAGACAGATTATTAAAATGGATCACCATCCTTTTATAGATGATTTTGGTGGTATTGAATATATTGATGAAAAAGCTAGTAGTACTTGTGAAATACTAATGGAATTACTACTTAAAACTAAATTAAAATCTAATAGTGAGATAGCAGAACTTCTATATTATGGCCTAGTGTCTGATTCTAATAGATTTCTATTTGATAGCTCTACTTCTAAGACATTTAATCTTGTAAGTACTTATTTATCTAAATATCCTTTAAAACTATCTAGTATCTATACAAATCTTTACTTAAGACCATTAAAAGAAGTAAGGTTAGAAGGATATATCTCTTTAAATATGAAAGTAACAGAAAACGGTGTTGCCTATATCATCTTGACTAACGATATTATAACTAAGTTTAAAGCTGATAGTGCCTCAGCAGGTAATATGATTAATAATTTTAACTTTATAGATGAAGTGATCGTTTGGATTATTGTAACTGAAGATGTTAAAAATAATAATGTTCGTGTTAATATTAGGAGTAGAGGACCAGAGATTAATAAAATTGCTGAAAAATATAATGGTGGCGGACATGCTTTAGCAAGTGGGGCTAGACTTTCTACTGTGGAAGAAGCGAAAAGTCTTATTAGTGATATTGATTATGCAGCAGAAAAGTATCTAAAAAAGGAGATGTTAAATGATGAAAATAACTAATGCTGAACTTAAAATTATGGCTACAAGACGTAGTCAATATCCTGAAGATAAGAAAGCAGAATTTTTACTAGTTGGTCGAAGTAATGTAGGGAAGAGTAGTTTTATAAATGCTCTTTTAGGAAGAAAAAATCTTGCTAGGACTTCATCTCATCCTGGAAAAACACAAACACTTAATTTTTATGAGGTAAATAAAGAGTTCTATTTAATAGACGTGCCAGGTTATGGTTATGCGGAAGTAAGTAAAAAAAGAAGAGAAAAGTTTGGAAAAATGATTGAAGAGTATTTAGAAACAAGAAAAGAACTTAAAAGAGTTTTTATGATAATAGATTTTCGACATAAACCAACTGAAGATGATATTTTAATGTATAATTTCTTAAAATATTATAATCTTCCTGTAACTGTTGTAGCGACTAAAGCTGATAAAATAGGAGCAAGTAAAAGAGATAGGTGTAAAAAACAAATTACAGATACTCTTGATTTAGTAGTAGGGGATGATTTAGTTATTTTCTCAAGTGTAACTAAAGAAGGTAAAGATATAGTAATAAAAATTATTGAAGACTTAAGCGTCGACACGATTTAAGTCTTTTTTCATACTCTATAATAGGTGAAGTTATATGAAGTTAATTATTAAATCTGATATTTTATATTATCTAATATTACCAATTAATTTAAAAAATCTAACAGAAGATGTAATTATAACTAAAATTAAACATATTTTTTTAAATTACAATCATAAATATCATCTTTTAGAACCAGGATTTTATGAAGTAGATGTATATAATCATAATATAGTTGGAACTATTCTTAAAGTAGAGAAAATAGATACTTTTGATTTTTCAGAAGAGGTAGATTTAAGAGTTAGTATTAAAGATAAGATAAAAGTATATTTAAAGCTTATAGATGAGACAGACTTTCCAGATTATAAAAATAAAATAGATGTTGATGCTATCAATTATAAAGAATATTTAAAACTTATAGAACATTCTAATATAATTATAGATGCAAAAAAAGTTCCCATTTAGAGAACTATAGCAATCATATTATTAGAACCTTTGTTAACTACTTTAGTTAAAGTTTGTTGTAATTTATATCTAATATTATCTGGCATAGAATTAATTTTTGCTTGTATTCCTTCTTGAACAATATTATCTAAACTTCTACCAAATATTTCACTTTTCCATATTTCACTAGGATTATTTTCATAATCTCTCATTAAGTAATCAATTAACTCCTTACTTTGTACTTCACTACCAATAATAGGTTCAAATGTAGAATTAACATCAACTCTTATCATATGAATAGATGGTGCGACTGCTTTAAGTTTAACTCCATATCTTGGACCTTGTTTAATGATTTCTGGTGTATCTAATTTCATATCAGCAAGTGTTGGTGTAGCGACACCGTAACCTGTTTGTTTTACCATCTTTAAAGCATATTTAATTTGATCATATTCATTCTTTGCTTCTTCATAGTCTTGAAATAATGATAATAATCCAGCTTTACTTGTAACATCTATTTTAACGATATTTCTTAATACTTCACTATATAAAGAACTAGGAGCTTCTAAATTAATTGTGACTATACCAGTAGAAGGATCAACATCAGATAAGTAAGCTTTCTCTATTACATCATTACTTCTAAAGTATTCTGTAATTTTTTCAATATCTCTTAACTTATCAACTTCCATAACACTTTCTCTAATAACATCAATATATTTACGTTTTATTTCATTATTAGCATTTAAAATAGCAATCCACTCTGGCATATTAACTTTAACTTCTAATACAGGAAACTCATATAAAGCTTCTCTTAATATTGAAATCATTTCTCTTTCATTCATTTGATCAACATTAATAGGTAAAACAGGAACATTATATAATTCTTTAATAGATTCAGCAAGTCTTTCTGTTTCAGGTAGAGTTGGGTGTGTAGTATTAAGTACTACTATAAAAGGTTTACCAATAGCTTTTAATTCTTCAATAACTCTCTCTTCAGCTTCCAAATAGTCACTTCTATTAAACTCACCAATAGAACCATCAGTAGTAATAACAATACCAATAGTAGAGTGATCTTTAATAACTTTTTCAGTACCAACTTCAGCAGCTTCTACAAAAGGTATTTCTTCATCATACCAAGGAGTTTTAACCATTCTTGGTCCATTATCATCACTAGCTCCTTTAGCATTAGGAATAACATAACCAACACAATCAACTAATCTAATATTACAACTAAAATCATCTATATTAACTTTAGCAGCTTGATTAGGAATAAATTTAGGCTCTGTTGTCATAATAGTCTTACCTTGAGCACTCTGAGGAATCTCATCTAGTGTTCTTTTCTTTTCATATTCATCTTCAATATAAGGAACTACTAAAGTTTCCACCATTCTCTTAATAAAAGTACTTTTCCCAGTTCTAACTGCCCCAACAACTCCTAAATAAATATCACCACCACTTCTTAAAGCAATATTTTTAATAATATCTGTTTTTTCCATAAACATCACAGCCTTCTTTCTTCACTTATTCTAATAAATATTTATTCATAAAAAAAAAATTTATGAAGGAAAGGAGTAATTTTGGAAAATTTTTTAAATTATTTAGAAAAAAATCAAAATTCTTTTAATGAAGAATCATTTAATATTGTAGATAGTCTAGTATTAGCATATCTTTCTTACTTACATTTTCCAAATACTAATACTAAGTTAAAAAGCTTAGATATTTTTAAAACTACCAAAGTAGATAAAAATAGAGAGTTTATTAAAAGATTAGTAACAAGTAATAGATATAAAGATGTAGAACTGTGTTTTTATGTAGAAGATACTAATGACTTAATAGAAAAACAGTTCTCTGCTGTAACTTTCTTACTCCCTAATAATACTATGTATATTTCTTTTAGAGGAACAGATTCTACTCTTACAGGTTGGAAAGAAGACTTTAATATGGCCTTCATGTTACCAATACCTGCTCAAAAGGAAGCCTTAAACTATGTAGAGAAAATAACAAAACTAATACCAAGAAATTTCTATATAGGAGGGCATTCCAAAGGAGGAAACCTTGCTGTTTATGCTGGATGTAATTTAAATGATAAATTATCAAAAAGAATAATTAAGATATTTTCTCATGATGGACCGGGTTTTATTAAAGAGTTTTTAACTACTTCTAATTATCAAAATATCAAAGACAAAATAGAGAAAGTAGTTCCCTCTTCATCTATTATTGGTATGCTTTTATATACTAATGAAAAGTATAAAATAATTAAAAGCAGTGAAAAAGGAATATTAGAACATGATCCTTTTTCTTGGTTGGTTAAAGATAATAGCTTCATAATTTTAAAGAATTTATCAGACGGTACTATTTATACTAATAAGGTCATAAATGATTTTATCAGTAGTCTATCTAAAAAAGAAAGGGAAATTTTTATAGATTCTCTTTTCATAGTATTAAAATCTACTGATTTAACAACTTTAGATGAAATATCTAAGAACTTTATAATTAAACTTCCTAAAATTTTAATTGCTATCTATAAGTTAGGTGATGTTAATAAAAAATATATACTAAAGACAATAAATGCTCTAATATTAAGTTGTTTTAAAAATTTAAAAGAATTAATTTAAAAAGAGTAGTAACTACTACTCTAAAACATTTTATCAACATTCTCAGGAACTTCATCTTTCATAATAGTTTTTATTATCTTATCTTTCTTCTCACTACTTACACTTTTTCCAGTCATATTAGCAATCTCATCAACTACTTCCGAAAGTACTTTCTCATCTTTCATATTACCTTTCTGTAATTTGTCTGCTAAAGATAAAATGGTATCTTTATTAACATTAGTCTTTTGTTCAACTTTCTTAAAAAAACTATCTCCAAACATTAGAAAACCTCCTACTTCTATAGTATGAGGTTTTAATTTATTTGTTACTTTTTTCTAATTTTTTCAAACACTTAGCTTTTCTTCTTCCAAACTCAAGAGACTTCTTATTAAATTCTTCTAGACTAATAAGTTTTTTTTGAAATCTATCATTTAAAATCTCTACTGCTCTATCAATTCCTTCAATTTCGGTTTTTGGATCAACTCTTCTAAATAACATAACTACTCTCCATTTCTATTTTTAAATTTAAGAACAATAGGTGTACCTTCAAGCTCAAAGTTTTCTCTTAATTTATTTTCTAAATACCTTTCATATGAAAAATGTACTAATCCTTTACTATTAACTCTAAACGTAAACTTTGGCGGCTTAATTCCTGTTTGACTAACAAAATAAATCTTAAGTCTTTTTCCTTTATAACTAGGAGCAGGATTTAGACTATAAGCATCTTCTATAACTTCATTTAAAACACTAGTCTTTATTTCTCTATTAATATTCTCGTTTACCTTTAATACTTCAGGCATTAACGTATGAATACGTTTTTTAGTCAAAGCCGATAAGAAGACAACAGGAGCATAAGTCGCAAATTGAAATTCACTTCTAACTAATTTCTTAAACTCTGAGATATTAGCATCTTCTACAGCATCCCATTTATTAACAACTATAATTAAACCTTTACCACGTTCTATCGCATAACCTGCAATATGTTTATCATGTTCTTTAATACCATCTTCTGCATCAATAACTAAAAGACATATATCACTTTTGTCAATAGATGCCATTGATCTAAATAAACTATATTTCTCAACATTTTCATAAATCTTTCCCTTTTTTCTCATTCCTGCTGTATCAATTAAAACAAACTCTTCATCATGATATTTAAAAACAGTGTTAATAGAGTCTCTTGTTGTTCCTGCTACATTACTGACAACAACTCGTTCTTCATTTAAAATAGCATTAGTTAATGAACTCTTACCAACATTAGGTCTACCAATAATTGCTATTTTTAATCTAGGATCTTCTTCTTTTTCTTCTTTAGTTTTAAACTCACTCGTTACTTCATCCATAAGTTCAATATAACCCGTATTATGAATAGCACTAATAGGAATATAATTATCAAAACCAAGTTCATAAAAGTCATATAGATTATCATAACTATCTTTATTGTCAATCTTATTAACTGCTACAACTATTTTTTTATTACTACGTCTTAAAATATCTCTAACTACTAAATCATTACTAGTAATACCTTCTTTAGCATCGACAACAAAAATAACAACATCTGCTTCATTAATGGCAATCTCTGCTTGCACCTTGATTTCGTCATTAAATTTTTCATCTGCTAAATCTATTCCACCAGTATCTACTAAATAAAAAGGCTTATTCATATAACTTACTTCCTCATAAAGTCTATCTCTAGTAACACCTGGGGTATCTTCTATAATAGCAATACGACTTCCTGCTATTTTATTAAATAGAGTGCTTTTACCAACATTAGGTCTTCCCACGATTGCTACAATTGGTAATTTCATAAGTCCCATCTCCCTTCTTGTTTCATATTGTATCATAACTTTACACAAATTTGAATATCTTCTATAATTATATAAAGGAGTTTTATTATGTTTAGAAAAGCGAAAGAATTTAAAAAAAGATTAGTAGAATATTATAAAGAAGAAGAAAATAAGAAAGTTGCCATTTTTTACACAGTTTTAAGATTTTTAGTTATTCTTTGTCTGATAAGAGAAATATTTATGAGTAACTATCATAACGTTTTCTTATGTCTTTTGACTTTAGTTTTATTTGTAATACCGTTCTTTATTGAAGATAAATTTAAAGTAACTATTCCTAGTGTTTTAGAAATAATAATACTATTATTTATCTTTTCAGCAGAAATATTAGGTGAGATTCAAAACTTTTATAATATTATTCCTAACTGGGATACAATTCTTCATACTCTTAATGGTTTTCTAGCAGCAGCGATAGGTTTTTCCCTAATTGATATTTTAAATAGTACTGACAAATTTCATATTAAAATGAGTCCTATCTTCGTTGCCTTAGTATCATTTTGTTTCTCAATGACTGTGGGAGTAGCATGGGAATTCTTTGAATATACCGCTGATAGCATTTTAAGTACTGATATGCAGAAAGATACCATTGTAAATAATATATCATCAGTTAATTTAACAAATGCCAATGCTTTTGATCCTAAAATAATTACAGGTATAGATGAGACTTCAATTCATTATGGTGATGACACTATAACAATACCTGATGGTTATCTAGATATAGGATTAATTGATACCATGGAAGATTTAATAGTTAACTTTATAGGAGCGGTAACTTTCTCTACCCTAGGTTACTTCTATATTAAAAAACGTGATAAATATAAAGGAATAGAACATTTTATTCCTAAAAAGAAAAAAGCTTAAGAGTAAAATCTTAAACTTTTTTTACTTAAAAACATCTTTTTTAAGTTCGACAATATCAGAGATATCACAATCTAAATAATTACAAAGTCTTTCTAAAACATTAATATCTAGTCTAGTTAAATCACCATCTATATATCTTGTAATAACTTTATAATCAGTTTCTGTGTCTTGACAAAGTTTCGTTTTACTTATTTTTCTTTCATTAAGTAAAGAACCTAATTTAAAGTAATATGCACTGTCCTCAATCTTAACTATCTCAATACCATCTTTCTTCATTTTATCGCCCTCAAATTAATTCTAACAACTATTATGGTCGTTTGACTACTGGTTATGTGACCAAAAATAGTATTGACTAAAAAGACCAAATTATACATAACAGTTGATAATAATATTTAAGTCTTATATAATTTAAGAAGGGAGTGATAAATATGTTTATAGGTTTAATTTTTATTTTAATAGGAGCTTTATTTTTAATATCAATAATCGCTCCAGAGTTTAGTATTGATTTTTCTTATTTAATACCTCTAGTTTTAATGGCATCATCTCTATACTATATTATAAAAGGTAAGAAATTTACTCTTGCAAACACAACTGTTTTATATTTAGGAACTTGGTTTCTATTAGAAGAACTAAATATTATTAAAGATCCACTAGATGACGCTTTTTTTCCTATTCTTTTAATAATCATAGGAATATTTATTGTTATAGAAAGCTTGAAGATAAAAAAAGTATTTAAAAGAAAAGAAGATAATTTAAAAAATTACTATGGTATATTTAGTGGACTAGAAGAAAAGGTAACTGATTCTAGTTTTAAAGGTGCCAATGTTTATAGTGTTTTTGGAGGAGTGAACTTAGATTTGAGAGGTTTAGAATTAAAGGAAGATATAACTATCAATGCATATTCTATTTTTGGAGGTACTAGTATACTTGTAAATGATATGTTCAAAGTAAAAGTTAACTCTTTTTCTCTATTTGGAGGAAACGAGAATAAGGCAATATTTTCTGATAAAAAGAAAAGCAATACTTTAACAATTAATTGTGTTTCGATTTTTGGTGGAACCGAAATTAAATAGATAGTCTTACAAATTAGTAAGATTATTTTTCTTGTCAAAAAGAGAAGTTATTAGTATGATTATAAAGAAGGTGATAATATGCAAGTAACAATTTTAGGAACTGGAGCATTTGGTCTTGCTCTTGGAAATTTATTACATGAAAAAAGTAAAGCTATAGTTAAATTTTGGACTGCTTTTGATAAAGAATATTTAGAAATTACTACTAATAACACGTATGATAGAGTCTTAACGGGGATAAAATTAGCTAGTGATTTAGACGTTACTATGGATTTGGGGGAAGCCTTAATTAATTCAGATTTAATTATTGTAGCAGTTCCTTGTAATCATATAAGAGAAGTATTAATGAGAATTGAAAGATATTTGACTGATAATAGTAGGGTAATTTTAGTATCTAAAGGATTAGAGAAAAATACAGATCTTTTAATGACAGAAATATATGAAGAACTTAATTTAAAAGGATATGTTTCATATCTTGCAGGTCCTAGTTTTGCCAAAGAACTTATTATTAATAGCAAAGCTGGGCTAACACTTGCTACTAAAGATGATAAAACAAAAGAACTTATGATAATGTTATTTAAAGATACTAATGTTGAAATAGAAGTAATAGATGATTATATTGGGCTAGAATTATATGGTGTTATTAAAAATGTTTTGGCAATATTAATGGGAAGTATTAATAGTAAATATCAAGGTGACTCTACTAATGCTTACTACTTAACTAAAGTATATAATTTGGCAAAAGATATAGTAATTAAACTAGGTGGTGATGAGCAAACCTCTACTTGTTATGGGGCTTTGGGCGATATTTTATTAACTTGTAATAGTAGGACTAGTCGTAATTATAGTTACGGTGCATTATTATATACTAATAAGAATGAAGCTAATGTTTATAAGAAACATTATACTGTTGAAGGAAGTATTGCAATTAACTCTTTATCAAAACTGTTAGAAAAAAACAATCAAACTTCTCCTTTTATAGAAAAACTAACTGAATATTTTAATGGTTCTATTAATTTAGATGAGATATTAGAATTATTCTAGGAGAATTTATGGAAGTATATTTAGAATCAATAAAAACAGCTTTCCTTATTTTTCCCTTTCTAGCATTCTTAATAACTCTACCATATCTATTATTACAATATCATAAGTACGGATCAGTACCTCTAATTAGAAGTAGTATTGTTTATACGTTTATTCTTTATCTGCTAACAGCATACTTTCTTGTAATATTACCTTTACCAAGTAAAGAAGAAGTATTAGTAATGCCAACAAAAGTTCCTCAATTAATTCCATTTGAATTTATGGGCGATTTTATAAAATGTTTTAAAGAGTCAACAAGTTTTTTGTCTTTCTTAAAATCTCCAATAGTTTATATAACTCTTTTTAATATTGCTATTACTATACCATTTGGTATTTATTTAAGGTATTATTTTAGGAAAAAATGGTATGTAGCTATATTTTATACTCTTCTTTTAAGTTTTTATTTTGAAATAACACAATTAACGGGCTTATATGGACTTTATCCTAAAGCTTATCGTCTTTTTGACGTTGATGATTTGATTATTAATACTTTTGGAGGATTAATAGGTTATCTGATTACGCCAGTTGTTACTATATTTTTACCAGATAGAGATAAGATAGATCAAATATCTTATAAAAGAGGTAAAGTAGTTTCTATTTATAGACGTTTTCTCGCTTTTTTAATTGATATATTTATCTTTTCAGCGATAATGTTCATAGCTCTTGCTTTCTTAAATTTTGATAACTTTTTATTATCTTTAGTAATGACAATTGCAATTTATTATGTAATTTTTCCTACCTTAACTTCTCACACTTTTGGTAAGTATCTTGTTAAAATAAAATTAGAAAGTAAAAGTAAGTATAGACATCTATCTATCCTTATAAGGCAAACTATTCTTTACTATGCTATAGTTTTTGGACCTTTTATTTTAGTAGAATTAAATGATTGTATTAGTGGTCTTATAATATTGTTTTATATATTATTTGTAGTATGTGCTTATTTTGAAATATTACTAAAATTTTTTGGTCGTAAAAAATCTTTATTATATGAACGATTTACAAAAACTGAAAATATAAGTACTGTCTATTATATTGATCATGAGGAAAATGAACCTAGTCAAGATAGTGAAAGTGTGATAGAATGTAACAAAGAGGAGGGTAAAGATGAAAGTAGAGATTAAAAAAGTAATTTGGCCGTCTTTGATAAGTTCGATATTTTTGTTACTTCTAGGAGTATTGTTATTCTTTAAATCTAGCGAAACATTAGTAGGAATATCATATTTAGTAGGGGGAGTCCTAATAGCTCTGGGTATTATTGCTATAATAAATTTCTTGCGTAATAAGACAAGAGATATTTTTGTACAGTTGAATATAGTTTATGGTGTTGTTAGTATTGTTTCAGGAATTTTTTTAGTAACTGTACCTGAATTTATAGGTAGTATTATTCCTATTGTTGTTGGTATTGCTGTTATTATAAGTAGTTCTTTCAAAGTGCAACAGGCGCTCGTTTTAAAGAATTTAGACAATAAATACTTCTTACCAACATTAATTATGGCTATACTATGTTTAATTTGTGGAGTAGTAATTTTATTTAATCCTTTTACAAGTGCTGTTGTAGTTACACAAATTATTGGACTTTTTATGATAATTTATGCAGTATTAGATATAATTAATAGTCTTATACTAAGAAAAAGTAGTAATATTAGTGTAGAAATAAGCACTGATAGAAGAGAACGTAGTAATAAAAAAACAAAAACTGCTGAAGTTATTAAAGAAATAGATAGGGAAGATGAGTGATAAAGTGCAGGTTCTAACTTTAAAAGATACATTAGATGATTTGACTGCAAGAATAAACAGTTTTTTATCTTCATATACATCTAGCCCGATCTTTTGGATAGTTATCACTATAATATTATTGTTAATAGGATGTTGGAGTATAAGATATTTTGGGAAGAAGTAAGTGCAGCATCACTTGCTTCTTTTAATTTATAAGGAGGTGTTAATCGGTGGAAAAATTAAAGATAGGTCATAAGTATCAAATACATAGTTATAAACACAATGGGCAAATCTATAAAGCTTGGGATGAAGCAACACTGCTAAAATTTGATTTTAAAAAGGGGGTTTTAGTTTTTGCGAATAATTGTACAACTGTTACAGAAAAAGATGGTCATACTTGGAAAACAAAAGAACCAGCTATTTTATATTTCTTTTTAAATAGATGGTATAATATTATTGGTCAATATAAAGGCAGAGGCATATGCTATTATTGTAATATGGCTAGTCCTATAATAATTGAAGAAAACACTATAAAGTATATTGATTATGATTTAGATGTTAAAGTTTTTGCTGGTGGTGCTTTCAAAGTGGTTGATAAGAATGAATATAACTATCATAAAAATAAATTTAAATATCCTAAAGAAATAGATTATATAATAAAAAAAGAATTAAATGAATTAATAAATGAGATAAGGATTAAAAAGAATTTTTTTAATAATGACGATATTGAGAGGTGGGTAAAATATTACTTATATTTAGAAAATAAAAAAAATATATAAAAAAGTGAAAAAAAGTGTTGACATAGGTAATTGGCTTTGATATATTAGAAAACGTCACTGCAATTTAGAACGAATTGTGAGTCAAAAAAACTTAAAAAAACTTCAAAAAAAGTGTTGACAAACAGTGTTTAAATTGATATAGTGGAGAAGCGTTGACATTGATTGTCGGTGTCAAATATATCAAAGAAAAATGTCAATAAAAAAAATAAAAAAAGTGTTGACAAATTAAAAACAATTTGATATATTAAAAACGCAGCTTGAGAAAAGCAAGAAATGTTCTTTGAAAACTAAGCAAAACGTCAATTTTGAGTTGTCGGGATTAAATTGTAATAATTAAACTTTTTAATATTTTTATTGAGAGTTTGATCCTGGCTCAGGATGAACGCTGGCGGCATGCCTAAGACATGCAAGTCGAACGAAGTGGCCCATTGAAGATGATGTGCTTGCACGGATTTGGATTTGGATTCCCACTTAGTGGCGAAAGGGTGAGTAACACGTGGGTTATCTGCCTTCGAGTCTGGAATAACAGTTAGAAATGATTGCTAATGCCGGATGATATATATTTGGATACGTCCTTATATATTAAAAGGAGCCTTTAAAGCTTCGCTTGAAGATGAGCCTGCGCCGTATTAGCTTGTTGGTGAGGTAATGGCTTACCAAGGCGACGATGCGTAGCCGACCTGAGAGGGTGATCGGCCACACTGGGACTGAGACACGGCCCAGACTCCTACGGGAGACAGCAGTTAGGAATATTCGTCAATGGAGGAAACTCTGAACGAGCAATGCCGCGTGAAGGATGACGGTCCTTTGGATTGTAAACTTCTGTTGTTAGGAACGAACAACCTAAGTAGGAAATGACTTAGGCCTGACGGTACCTTTCAAGAAAGCTCCGGCTAACTACGTGCCAGCAGCCGCGGTAATACGTAGGGAGCGAGCGTTATCCGGATTCATTGGGTGTAAAGCGTGTGTAGGCGGTTTCTTAAGTCAGTAGTCTAAGCCTGGAGCTCAACTCCAGTTCGCTACTGAAACTGAGTTACTTGAGTATGGTAGAGGCAAGTGGAATTTCTAGTGTAGCGGTGGAATGCGTAGATATTAGAAGGAACACCAGTGGCGAAGGCGGCTTGCTGGGCCATCACTGACGCTGAGACACGAAAGCGTGGGGAGCAAATAGGATTAGATACCCTAGTAGTCCACGCCGTAAACGATGGATACTAAGTGTCGGGCAACCGGTGCTGAAGTTAACACATTAAGTATCCCACCTGAGTAGTACGGTCGCAAGGCTGAAACTCAAAGGAATTGACGGGCACCCGCACAAGCGGTGGAGCATGCTGTTTAATTCGATGCTACGCGAAGAACCTTACCTAGACTTGACATCCCGCTGACCGCTCTAGAAATAGAGTTTTCCCTTCGGGGACAGCGGTGACAGGTGGTGCATGGTTGTCGTCAGCTCGTGTCGTGAGATGTTGGGTTAAGTCCCGCAACGAGCGCAACCCTTATCTTTAATTGCTAACATTCAGTTGAGAACCTTAAAGAGACTGCCGGTGACAAACCGGAGGAAGGTGGGGATGACGTCAAATCATCATGCCCCTTACGTCTAGGGCTACAGGCGTGCTACAATGGCTGGTATAATAAGACGCAATACCGCGAGGTGGAGCAAATCTCCAAAGCCAGTCCCAGTCCGGATTGGAGTCTGCAACTCGACTCCATGAAGTTGGAATCGCTAGTAATCCCGAATCAGAATGTCGGGGTGAATACGTTCCCGGGTGTTGTACACACCGCCCGTCACGCCATGGGAGTCGATAATACCCGAAGCTGGTAGCCTAACCTTTTAGGAGGGGGCCATCGAAGGTAGGATCGGCGACTGGGGTGAAGTCGTAACAAGGTATCCCTACCGGAAGGTGGGGATGGATCACCTCCTTTCTAAGGAGTATATTTCCTTAACCGACAACGAATTGACAAGTTTTGCTTGGTTTTGAGAGAATATTTTCTCTCAAGAAATAGTTCTTTGAAAACTAGATATTGTGGTTATATTAAATCACGAGCATTTAATATAACAAGTAACTATATTTATTAAGTGTATAGTTATTTAAATCTCATCAAATTAGGATAGTAATATCAACAAATGGTGGTTAAATTAGTAAGGGCGCATGGCGGATGCCTTGGCACTAGAAGCTGATGAAGGACGTGACGAACAACGATATGCTTCGGGGAGCTGTATGTACGCTTCGATCCGGAGATTTCCGAATGGGGGAACCCAGCAGTGGTAATTCACTGTTATCCTAACATGAATACATAGTGTTAGAGAGAGCAACCCGGTGAACTGAAACATCTAAGTAGCCGGAGGAAGAGAAAGAAAAATCGATTCCCTTAGTAGTGGCGAGCGAAAGGGGAACAGCCCAAACCAGATTTGTCTGGGGTTGTAGGACTCCTGTATGAGAGTAAGAAAATGATTGTATAGTAGAACACATTGGAAAGTGTGGCCGTAGTAGGTGATAGCCCTGTATACGAAATACATTCATCTCTCTGGAGTATCCTGAGTACGGCGGGGCACGTGAAACCTTGTCGGAATCCACGGGGACCATCCCGTAAGGCTAAATACTCTCTAGTGACCGATAGTGAACAAGTACCGTGAGGGAAAGGTGAAAAGAACCCCGGGAGGGGAGTGAAATAGAATACTGAAACC
>CALVVB010000066.1 GCA_944363735.1 uncultured Bacilli bacterium
GCAATTAAAAAATTGAATGTATCTTTTTATAAGATTACATTTATTTTTTTGCATTTTATTATGGTACTTTTCTTTCTTTTTTATTTATGATAAAATTAAATAGAATATAAAGATGGGAAGGAGAAAGTGATGCTATGTATCCATTAGGCAAACAGTTTGAAGTTGATGTTAGTAAAGCTAAAAGCGATGAGAAGTGTATTTATAAAGGTGAACATTATCGTATTACTGTGCTTTCTGAAAGACTTGTTAGACTAGAATATAGTCCTAGTGGTATTTTTGCAGATCTTCCAAGTCAATTTGCTATTAATCGTTATTTTAACTTCCCAGAATATCAAACTAAACAAGATGCTAAATTTTTAGAAATAACAACTAAATATTTTCGTTTAACTTATGTTAAAGAAGCTCCATTTACAGGCTCTAAAGTAGATCCTATGAAAAATTTAAAAATAACATTATTTATGGGTGGGCGTGAAAATGATAGAGACTGGTATTATGGTCATCCTGAAGTTCGTAATTTAGGTGGTAATATGATTAGTGAAGATATTAATACCCCTAAATATTTGAAACGAGGACTTTATTCTCTTGAAGGATTTGCTAGTATTGATGATAGTAATAGTCTTTTGTTTAATTCTGATGGTACTTTAGAACCCCGTGAAAAAGGTAGTTTAGATATATATGTTTTTATGTATAAGGATGATTTTGATCTTGCTTTGAAAGATTACTTTAAACTTACTGGTAATCCCCTTTTGATTCCTCGGTATGCTTTAGGTAATTGGTGGAGTCGTAATACTACCTATAATGAAGGAAGCCTTAAAGAGTTAGTTGGTGATTTTGAAAGACGTAATGTTCCTTTGGCAGTTGTTCTTTTAGATAAAGATTGGCATTATAAAGATATCGGTAATTATAAAAATCTACATACAGGTTTTACTTTTAATAAAGAGTTGTTTCCTAATCCGAGTGAAGTTTCTAAATATTTACATGAACATAATATTAGACTAGGTCTTGAAATTGATCCAACTGAAGGTATTTATCCTCATGAGACATATTATGCTCAAGCATGTTCTTATCTTGGTATTAATGGTGATAAGATAATTGTTTTTGACCCTTTAAATCCTAAATTATTAGATGTTTATTTTAAACTTTTTTTACATCCTTTAGAAGCTTTAGGAGTTGATTTCTTTTGGCATGATTATAAAGGAGATAAAAATGCTTTGAAATTACTTGCCTATAATCATTTTAACTATAAAGATATAGGAAGAAATCCTGCTAAAAGAAGTATTATGCTTAGCCGTAATGGTATATATGCTGGTCATAGGTATCCTGTTCTTTATGCAGGAGAAACTGAAGTATCATGGGATGGACTTAAAGAGATATCTTCTAGTATGATGGCTGCTGCTAATATTGGGGTGTCTTTTTGGTCTCATGATGTTGGTGGTAACCATGGTGGTATTGAAGAGAGCGAACTTTATATTAGATATGTAGAACTTGGTGCTTTTAGTCCTATTTTGAGATTTCATGCAGCGAGTGGTAATTATTATAAAAGAGAGCCTTGGAGATGGGATATCAAAACAGAAACGATTGCTAACGACTACTTGCGTTTAAGACATAGATTAATTCCTTATTTATATACAGAAAGTTATAACTATTATAAAAATGCTAAAGTGTTGATTGAACCTTTCTATTATAAATATAAATGGGTAATAGATGATGATAATTATAAATATCAATACTTTTTAGGAAGTGAGTTTCTTGTTTGTCCGATACTTTCTCGTAAAGATAATGTAATGAATAGGACAATACATCGTTTTTATATACCTGAAGGAGTTTGGTATGATTTTAAAACTGGTAAGAAGTTTCCTGGTGATAAGAAATATGTATCATTCTATAAAGAAGAAGATTATCCTGTGTTTGCAAAAGCAGGTTCTGTTATTCCTCTATCAAATAGAAGTGATGTTAATAATGTAGGACTTCCTCTAGATATGGAAATTCATATATTCCCAGGGGTATCTAATACGTATACTCTTTATGAAGATGATGGACTTACATCACTTTATAAGGAAGGTTATTACTTAAAGACTGATATTGACTATAATTATATGCAAAATAACTATACAGTAATTATTAGATCTATTGAAGGTAAGAGTGGTATTGCTCCTATGAGACGTAATTATAAGTTTAGATTTAGAAATACTAAGAAAGCAGAGGATGTTAGGACTTATTATAATGATCAAGAAATTAAAATAGAAGATATGTATATAGAAGAGAATGACTTTGTAGTTATAGTTAATAACGTTAATACGATTGGACAGTTAACTATAAACTGTAAAGGTAAAGATATTGAGATTGATGCAGTTAGACTTATTAATGAAGATATAGATAGTATTTTAATGGACTTACAGATTAGTACTTATTTAAAAGAAAAACTTGCTGCTATTATATTTGGTGATATGACTATTAAGAAGAAGAGAATTGCTATTCGTAAATTAAGGAAAGATGGATTATCTAAAGAACATATGAGACTTTTCTTAAAACTTATGGAATATATAGAGAGTGTTTAACTGGCATTCTCTTTTTTTCTGTGATACAATTAGTTTGGACATGTATGCGGAGGTGGTTTAGTTGAAAGCGATGGTTACTGGAGCTTCTAGTGGTATAGGTCGTGATATTGCTATTGATCTTGCTAAATTAGGTTATGATTTAATAGTAGTTGGTAGGGATAGAGAAGCTTTAGAAAGTTTAAAAGATATTGTTAGTAATAAAGTTAAAGTAAAGATAATTGTAGTTGATCTTAGTAACTTACAGAAGGTTAAAGAACTTTATGTTTTAACTCGTAATGATGATATTGATTTGCTTGTTAATAATGCTGGTTTTGGGGTATTTGGAGAGTTTATTAATACTGATATAAGTGCAGAACTTGATATGTTAAATGTTAATATTAGTGCAATACATATGTTAACAAAATTTTATTTAAAAGATATGGTAAAAAAAGATAGGGGAATAATTCTTAATGTAGCAAGTTCTGCTTCATTTATGGCAGGGCCTTTACTTAGCAGTTATTATGCTTCTAAAAGTTATGTGTATCGGATCAGTTTAGCTATAAATGAAGAGTTAAGAAGAAAAAAAAGTAAAGTGCAAATTTCTGTTTTGTGTCCAGGACCAGTTGATACTAATTTTAATAATAGAGTGGGGGTAAAATTTAAGATTAAAGCTTTATCTAGCAGTTATGTTGCAAAATATGCTTTAACTAAATTATTTTCTGGTAAAATAGTTATAATTCCTGGTTTTAAAATGAAATTAGTAAAGTTTTTAGTTAGATTCTTACCTGATAAGTTTGTAGCTAGACTTACTTATAATATTCAAAAGAAGAAGGTTACGTAATATGGAAAGAGTGGTTTGGGTTGATAATTTAATGCTTGGTCCTTTTACTAAATTTAATATAGAAGTACTGCTTAACTCTTTTACTATTATTACAGGGTCTAATAATAGTGGTAAAAGTTTATTACTTAAGGTAATAGCAGGAGTTATTAATACTAAAAGAGTTATTTATAATAAAGAGATAATTAAAGATGACAAAGATATTGCATTTTTGGCTGCTTTTGCTTTTAATTTTAGTAGTGTTCTTGCTACTATTAGATATCCTTTAGAGTGTTTAGGTATGGATGATGAAAAGATTAAAAAGATAGTTAAAGATATGGCAAAAGATTTAGATATTACTAGATTGCTTGATAGTAAAATAAAAGATCTTAATGATTTTGAGAGATTGAAAGTAGCACTTGCAAGTCTTCTTGTTAGTGGACCTAAATTATTAATTTTAGATGATCCATGTCTATATTTATCTTTTTATGAAAAAGAAGAATTTATGGGTATTTTAGAGCAAGTAAGAAGTAGTGGTACTACTATAGTAATGTCTTGTTCTAGTTTAGAAGAAGTAGCTTATACTATTAATAGTACTTTATATGTTTTAGATAAAGGAAATATTGTTAGTAGTGGAGATTCTTTAAAGGTTTTAAGTGATGATAGTCTTTTAAATAAAGTTGGTTTAGAACTTCCTTTTATGGTTGATTTATCTGTTAAATTAGAATATTATAATCTTGCTGAAAAAATTAATATGAGTCCTTTAGGGTTGGTTGATAGTTTATGGAAATAAAATTTTCACATGTTAATAGTAAAATATTTAATGATTTGTCTTTTGTTATTCCAAAAGGAGAGATTGTTGGTATCTATGGTGATAATGGGGATAAATTACTTAGATTAATATCTTTAGATGATGAGGCAAGAGGGATAATATATTTTAATAAGATAAGGAATTTAAGACGTAATTATTATTTGTTTAGAAATGATATAGTACTAGTAGAGCGAACCTTTGTTAATTTATTTAATGTTGATAATATTTATGAGTATTTTATTAACTATATTAGATATAAAAAAATAGAGGTACGTGATGTTAATGAGAAGATAAAGGGATCATTAAAGATAGTAGGATTACGATTAGATATTTTAGAAAGACGTATTTCTACTTTGACTTTTAGTGAGATTAAACTTTTACAACTTGCTTTAGCATTTCTATCTAATCCTAAAGTAATATTATTAGATGAACCTTTTAGAGGACTTGATTTAAATATAAGAAAAAAACTTATTAGAATTATTAATAGATTACAAGAGAAGTTTTTAAAGACTATTGTTATCTATAGTAGTAATCCTAATTATTTATATCAATATACTAAGTATTTAATTGTTCTTTATGATAATAAAATGTTAGTAGAAGGTAATACAAGTGATGTGTTTTTTGATAGTAAAGAGTTAGATTTATATAAGATTAGAAGACCTGATATAGTTTCCTTTATTTTATTAGTTAAAGATAAAAAGAAGGTTAAATTACCTAGAAGAGTTGATGTTAAAGATTTGATTAAAGATATTTATTGGAATGTGAAGTGATAAAATTGCGTTATTTAATTAGATTTAGTTATGATGGGACTAATTTTAAGGGTTATCAAAAACAGGAAGGATATAGGACTATTCAAGAAGAGTTAGAAAAGGCTGCACTTAAGATTAATGATGGTAAATCAGTTGTGGTAAAGGCAGCGGGAAGAACTGATAAAGGGGTTCATGCACTTGATCAAGTTGCTCATTTAGATATAGATGTTTCTATTACTCCTTATAAATTAAAAAGAGCGATGAATAGTAATTTGAGTGATGAGATACATATTAATTCTGTTAAGGAAGTTCCAAGTGATTACTTTGTTAGGCATCATGTTATTAAAAAAGAATATCATTATTATATAAATATGGGAGAATTTAATCCTGTGATGAGGAATTATATCTATCAACATTGTTATCCTCTTAATGTTCCTAAAATGGTAGAGGCAATACAGTATTTTAAAGGTGAACATGACTTTAGAGCCTTTGTTACAGAGAATAGTGTTAAAGAAAATTGTGTTAGAACTATTTATGAGGTATCAATTGATGAGTCTGATAATGTTTTAGATATTAAGTTTGTTGGTAATGGTTTCTTGAGATATCAGGTTAGAAATATGGTTGGGGCATTACTTAAAGTTGGTACTGGTAAGATTGAACCTTCTGTTGTTAAAGAGATACTTGATAGTAAAGTAAGAGGTAAAAATGGCGCGACTGCTAAGTCTTGTGGTCTTTATCTTGTTAAAACTACTTTGGAGGATGATTTATGATAGGTGTTTTAGATTCTGGGCTCGGTGGTGTTACAGTTTTAAGAGAACTTGTAAAGACTGTGAAGAATGCTAATTTTTTATATTATTGCGATTCAGTTAATAATCCTTATGGTGATAAGAGTAGTGATGAAGTTTATAGTATTGTTAAGAATATAGTCGACTTTCTTTTAGATAAGGGATGTGTCACCATAGTTATTGCTTGTAATACTGCTAGTGCTATATGTGTTAAAAGATTAAGAGAAGAATATCCTGATACCTTATTTATTGCTATAGAACCTGCTTATAAGATGGTACATGATTATAATCCGAGTGGTAAGACATTAGTTATGGCTACTAAGGGAACAATAGAAAGTGAAAAGTTTCTTGCTTTATATCATAAATATGATAATAACAATACTATACTTTTTCCTTGTAGTGGACTTGCTGAACTTGTAGAAGAAGGTAATGAAGTAGAAATAAATCGATATTTAGAGAATAATTTAAGTGAGTATAAAGGTGTCGATAATGTTGTTTTAGGCTGTACACATTATCCTTTAATTAAAAAGAATATTAGAAGAGTACTTGGTGATGTTAAGTTTTTTGATGGATCAGTTGGAGTTAGTAAAGAACTTGCAAGACAGTTAGAACTTAAGAGTATTACTTTTGATAAGAATAATAGAACTAGTTTTGATTTTATTAATACAAGTAGTGATTCTAATAAGAATATTAGATTTATGGAACTAATGAATAGTAGTGATAATTAAACATGTAAACTGTTTGACTTAATAAGTGTTTTTTGATATAGTAAATTTAGAATTTTTCTTAGAAATCTAAAAGTAAAAATATAATTACTTTAAGAGACTTAGTGGTAGGTGTGAACTAAGATAGTTATATTTTGAAGTTACATAGATGGAGAAAAAGCGTGACTTAAGCGTTAATTAGGTATAAGTGCATAGTTTCTATGAAATAAGGTGGTACCACGGGGTTATCTCGTCCTTAATTTATAGGAACTTTTTATTTTGGAGGTGTGATATGAATACAGAGTATGAAGTTAGGATTTTAGAAATTGATAAGAATGATTTTATTAAAAGATTAGAACAACTTGGTGCTAAGAAAGAAGAAGATTTTTTTCAAAGACGTTATGTGTATGATTTTAATCCCGCTATTAAGGGAAAATGGATTAGGCTTAGAACTAATGGTAGAGAAAGTACACTTACTATTAAAAATATAATTAGTTCTTTGATAGATGGTACTAAGGAAATTGAAATAGTTGTATCAGATTTTGATAAGTGTAAATATATATTAAATGAGTTAGGTTATCATCCTAAAGGTTATCAAGAAAATAAACGTACTAGATATTATCTTGATGGGGTAGAAATAGATATTGATACTTGGCCAAAAATACCTACTTATGTGGAAATAGAAGGTAACAGTGAAGAAGAAGTAATGACACTTATTAGAAAATTAGGTTATAATGAAGATGAAATAACTACACTAGATGTAGATAGTATTTATAAAAAATATGGTTATAGTTTAGATGAGATAAAAGAGTTAAAATTTGAGGAGGAGTTAAAATGACATTATATGAAGAATTGAAATGGAGAGGACTAATTAAAGATATGTCTAGTCCAGAACTTGTTGATAAATTAAATAAAGGAGGACTTACTTTTTATATTGGAACAGATCCTACTGCAGATAGTTTGCATATTGGGCATTTTTCATCGTTCTTAATTGCAAGACGTTTGAAAGAGGCAGGACATCATCCAATTTTGTTAGTAGGGGGAGCGACTGGTCTTATTGGGGATCCTCGTCCTACTAGTGAAAGACCTATGATAAGTAAAGAGGAGTTAAATCATAATTTCCTTTGTTTAAAAGAACAAGCTGAAAGGATATTTGCAAGAGGAGATAAGGACTTTAGAGTTGTTAATAACTTTGATTGGACCAAAGATATTAATGTAATAGACTTTTTAAGAGATTATGGTAAGTATTTTAATATCAATTATATGCTTGATAAAGATATTGTAAGAAGAAGACTTGATTCTGGTATTACTTATGCAGAGTTTTCTTATATGATATTACAAGCTTTAGATTATTTACATCTTAATAGTGAGTTTGACTGTACACTACAAGTCGCTGGACAAGATCAATGGGGTAATATTACGGCAGGTATTGACTTGATCCGTAAAAAGACTGGTAAAGAAGTGTATGCCTTTACAATGCCTCTTTTAACTAAGGCAGATGGTACAAAGTTTGGTAAAAGTGAAGGTGGTGCGATTTGGTTAGATAGAGAAAAGACTACACCTTATGAGATGTATCAATTCTTAATAAATGCAGAAGATTCAAAAGTAATAGATTATTTGAAATTCTTAACATTCTTAAGTAAAGAAGAAATAGAGAAAATAGAAAAAGAACAATTAGCTACACCTGAAAAACGTGTCGCTCATAAAGCTTTAGCAAGAGAAGTTATTACTTTTATACATGGGGAAGACGCTTATAATGAGGCTTTAAATATTAGCGAAGCATTATTTAGTGGTAACATTAAGAATCTTACTAGTAAAGAGATAGAAATGGCTTTTAAAGGACTTGATAAGCTTATTATAGATAAAGATATGAATATAGTAGATTTTCTTGTAGAATATAATATATGTAGTAGTAAAAGAGAGTCTCGTGAGTTTGTTAACAATAATAGTATTAGTATTAATGGTGACAAAATAAATGACTTAGATTATATTATAGATGAGTGCATTGCTATAGATAATAAATATGTAGTAGTAAGACGTGGTAAGAAGAAATACTTTATTGCATGTTTTGGAGGTAGTAATGAAAAAGAATAAAAAGGATTTAAAAGTAGAGCAGAAAAGATTAATTAAATGGTTAAGAGTAATAATAGTCTTATGTATTGCTATTATAGTTGTAGAAGTAGGTTATATTGGGCTTTCTTATTATAATAGAAAAAATTCTATTGTTTATACTGATACCTTAAATAGCTTTAAAGAAACAGATGATGGCTATTTAGTTGTTGGTAATAGTGATTTTAAAAATAGTGAATTTAATGATTATAAAAAAAACTATAATAAAGCTAAATTTGCTAAATATAATAGTGACTTTGAAGTAAAGTTTGAAAGTGCTTATACTAAAGGTTATTCATCATACTTTAGTGATGTTATAGAATATAGTGATGGGTTTATTGCAGTAGGTGGTGCTCAGTATGATGAACAGCAGGTTGAAGATAATGCTACTGATGGATTGATTGTTTTATACGATAAAGAGGGTAAGCAAGTTGATACTAAGAGTGTGCAAATAGCAGGTGATACAACTTTTAATAAAGTATTACTTGTTGATGATGGTTTTATTGTAGTTGGTCAAAGTATTTTACAAAACATGGTTATTGGTAATGATCCAGATGGAGGAGCTTTGATAATTAAATATGATTTTGACCTTAATGAAGTGTGGAGAGCTAACTATGGTGGTAGTAAGTCTGGTAATTTTAATGATGCTATTATTGATGGGGATTATATCTACTTAGTTGGAAAAGATGCTACTCGTTATGGTATGGTTGCTAAATATACTCTTTCTGGGGAGCAAGTGTTTGTTAAGAGTTATGAATATACTGATACAGTTGGTTTTAGTTCTATTGTAAAGGTAGGAAATGACTTTTTTGTAGCAGGATCTAAAACTATTAATATTGATGCAAAAGATGCTGATAAAGTTACAGAAGGATTAATTCTTAAATACAATAGTGATGGTGAGGTGTTAGATGAAGTTACTTTTAGCAAGAATAACTCAGCAAGATTTAATAAGATAGTTGCTGATGGTGATAATTTAATTGTAGTTGGTCATACTTATAAAAAGGATGAAGAGAAATCTACTAGTAAATATAATTATTTAGATTATCGTGGTATTATCGTTAAATATAATACTACTTTAGAAAAAGTTACAGATAATAAAGAAAATGGTTCAGGTGTTGATTACTTTAGTGATGTAATAGTTACTGATAATTGTTATTTAGTTGGTGGTGTTTCATCATCAAAAGAACTTGGAAGTAATAATAAAGATTATCGTACTTATTTCTTAAAATATAATAATGATTTAGAAAGACAGTGGTATAAGTAATGCTTTATGTAGTTAAGAACTTTAAAGAAGATAAGGATACTAGTGGCAATGGCAATCCACCTTTATCAGAAGAGGGAGTACAATTTGGTAAAAACTTAAAATTAAGAAATAATGCAATAAAGTTTGATAAGTGTTATACTTCATATTTATTAAAAGATTTTGGTAGTGCTCTTATCCTTGTTGGTGATAAGTTAATAGTTGAGCGAACCCATAGTTTGGATAAAAAAAATAAAGAAAAGATAATTAGTTTTATTAAATCTATTTCCCAAGATAAATCAATTTTAATAGTAGCAGGTGATGATGTTATTTCTTTTATTAAAAGTAGTTTTGATTGTATAGAGTTAAAATAGATGTATATGGCAGTGAAGAAATATTTGGTGTGTCATAATATTAATATAATGACTTTTGGAAATAATATATTTTTTAATATTCTAAAAAACTCCTGTTATTGTTTGTGATTGTCATTATAATGAAAAGATAAATAACAATAATGTTATAGTTGGTATGATATTTATAAAAAATAGAAAAGTTAGAAAAATAAAAGAACTGCAATGAATGCAGTCTTTTTTAT
>CALVVB010000067.1 GCA_944363735.1 uncultured Bacilli bacterium
ACACATGATCACGAAGCGGAAAGCCGTTTCTTCAAAAAGGGTAGAGTTTCCCCCTGGCTTTCCGATGAAATCTCAATGCGTTCCTTCTACGCTATACTCTGCACAATGTTTCATCGGTATGGATTGTACAGAGCTGATTCGCTTTTTACGCTGGTCGGTTAAATGAAAGTTATTCATAATCGGTCTCCCTTTTAAGAGCTGTAAACTCCGGATATGATCATACTACGGCAAACTTTCCTTGTCAATGGCTGCCCAAATTCCTTTATTCCTTTAAATGATAATATTGTGAAAAGGAAGTGGGCGTATTGATAAGCTGTTTAAAACTTCCTCTTTCTTTCATATGACCATTTTCCATGTAAAAGATTTCATCATACTTATCCAGCAAGTTTGGATCTAAATGGTGAGTAATTGTTATGAGTGTTAAATTTTCTATTTTTAATAATCGGTTTTCAATATCATATGCTGTCTGCATATCAATGGCAGAAGTGCCCTCGTCTAATATCAGAATCGGTTTGTTTCTGATCAAGGCACGTGCAACCGCAATCCTCTGCTTTTGTCCGCCAGACAGATTAGATCCATTTTCTCCCACCCGATATTGCAAGCCGGTCGGAAGTTCAGATATAAATTCAGCCAATCCGCTGTCCTCTACAGCTTTCTTGATCTGTTCCTCCGGATAATGTTCATGTAAACAGATATTGTCATATATGGTTTCGTCAAACAGATAGATATTCTGATGGATGATTGAGGACAACTGAACCACACTATCTTTATCCAGCATATGGAGTTCTGCATCATCATATAGTATTTCGCCTTTATATGTAGAGTAATAGCCGGACAAAAGTTTAATCAGTGTACTTTTCCCGCAGCCGCTTTTTCCCACAATAACATATTTCTTGCCTTTTTCGATAAGGCATTCTATTCCGTTTATTGCCTCCGTTGTCCCGTCGTAGGAAAAAGAAAGATCCTTTGCGCTTATATGGGATTGGAATGTGTCCGCATTTTCTTTTCGGGATGGAATTGTGGAGTGTTTTGATATATTTTTCAGTTTTTCTATAATAGGCTGGACACTTTTCATTTTCGGGATATTCGTAAATATCATAATAAGAGGATTTGCCAGATTACTGCTCACTTGTACCATTCCTAATAAGGTTCCTACCGTTATGCGTCCTGAGATAATAAAATAAGCAGACAGGAATAAAACCACAATCTGTACCATAAGGGCCAGAAAAGCAGAAAGCCCCTCATTGAGCGCAAGTAATTTGTCAACGCTGTATTTTGATTGGATTGTTTCGCTATTTACCTTATCAAACCGCTGTATTACGCTTTTCGTCATAGAATAGGATTTGATGATCTCAAATCCGGACAGCATATCTTTTAAGCTGACCGTGAAGTCTGCCAATTTTGAAGAAAACTTGTTCTGCCTTTTTTCCAGTGTTCCGCCGATCAGACCCGGAACGAGGAACATAACCGCGATCGCTGCTACTACGCAGATTGTGACGATGAAATCAAAATAGATCATCAATACGAAAGAGGATATAAAAATAACAGTGTATTGGACTACTTCAAATAATGGAAGTAAAAAATGATCCTCCAGCATTTTCACATCATTCGTAACCACAGATATATAATCAGCGGTATTCTTCTTTTCAAAATCTTCTATACTGTGATTGATTGTTCCCTGGAAAACATCTGAACGGATTTGAAGCATGATCTTACAAATCACTTTTTTGCTCAGCAGCGATTGGAGATACAGGGAAAATCCCAGCGCAACAAAATAGATGATCGAAAATACAACCATTCTTATAAATTGGTGGATATTTTTATCCATAGCGATATCCAATAGCTGCTGAAGCAGGACAGCCATAAAAACATATCCCAGAGAAGCGATAACACTGGATAAAATCGTTAAGATAAATAATAACATGTTCTTTCTAATATAGGTACTCATAATTTCCTCCTTTTTATACATGTTGCGTGTATGTATATGGCTAAAAATAAAATTGCCTTGCGACAATCTTATTTCATAGGAAACGCCAGCGTCGATGGACAAGAGGCTACGCGTTTTCTTTGCATAATTTGACAATTTCATCATCAATCACCGGAAGTCCCAGATGATCCAGAACCGATTTAATCATTAAGAATTTCTGCCATGCTTCCTCATCACTCATAGGATATATGGTAGGTATGGACCAAAAGTTCGTTAAAAGAACAAATAAATCCGCTAATAATTTAGGCTGTTCTGACTGAATAGATCCGTCCTGTATTCCTTCTTCTATCAGTTCTTGATACATCGGCGCCAGTTCCTGATTACTTTCGATCAGTTTTTTTAGAAAAGCCGGACTTTCCAGAAGCTGCATGGACGCCATGCTTAACTGATGATGCTCTGTTTCATCAAAGGATGTCCTTAACACGAACTTCAGCTTTTCTAATCCGTTCAGCTCTTTGTGACTTTTTGCTTTCTCAAAGGGATTGCTCTCATAAAAAAGTTTTTCACATAAAGCGTCGAATACTTCTTCCTTTGATTTGAAATGATGATAAAAAGCTCCTCTCGTCAGCCCGCCCATTTCACTGATAATATCTAATACCGTTGTTTCTTCGTAGCCCTTTTCTAAAAATAACTTTAAAGAAGCGTCCAATATTTTTTGAACGGTCTCCTCCGGATATTTATTACGCGGCAAAACCTCTCCTCCTCTTTCTATACATGTATATTGCACGTATATAGTATCATGCACTCTGCATGTATGTCAATAAGGTTTTCAATCTGTAAACAAGCCATAATTCCTGTCATTTGCTGTTGCTTCTATGAGCGCTATCACTACCATAACCACAACAGCTGTAAGGCGTATCCAAAACCATAATTTTCTCATGTTGTCCTCCTAATTCTTTTTCCGAAAAATCAGCAGTTCAGCAGCTTGTACGATAATGATGATCCCTCCGCTGATCAGACAAAATTTTGCAGCTTTATGGCAGCCTTTCTCTTTCAGAGGGAAATAACTTGCCATAAGCCCGGCACCTGCACAAAAGCTCAATGCTTTCCCGATCAGACGTACCGGTCCAAAACTCCATGCTCTATTCATAGACTTATCAAGGGCATTCGCTGCACCCTCAACCGTTTTTTCGACTGCACCTCCGAAATGTTCCATAACCTCTTCTAATCTTTCCTCTTTCACCTCAGGACCTCCTTTTTCTAATTTTCTAATCTTGCAAAAATACGTTTTGAATACCATGAGATCAGAATGGAAGCGATCGACGCGATCAGAAATACCACCCATGTGTTTTTGCTGAACACATCGAATAAAATCCCGTAAACCATCTGTCCCGCCGGTTGTCCGCACATAGCCACGGCGATCAGGGCAGCCATGAGCTTCCCTACTAATTGTGTGGGTGTCTGCTGCTGGACCATTGTATAAATCTGGACGACAAATAAAGTGGATGAACCTGTTTCTTTCAGCAAATAAAAGGGCAGGGCAAAGCGCAGGATCGCATTTCCGAATAAAGAAATGATCTGCCCTATGACTACAAGGGTAAAATCCCGATTGAAAAGTTTGTTGTTTTCTCCATGTATCAGTCTCCTTTCTTTTTATATAAACCGACCGTCGGTTTATATATGAAGTTTAAATAAACTGCCCGCTATGGTACAGTCTATTTAAAATCTGTTTTCATTTCTTGCAGTATTGAATAAAAGCCTCTATCGCCTCTTCATCAAGCAGCGTGTCAATGCCAATCCCCTGAAGAAGCGAATTAAAGGTACGGCATCTTTTTCTTGTACTCTCTTTGTCCGTCATTTTAACCAGTGGATTCAGCCATACATTTGTCATGATCATAATTGCTTCTGCAACCTCATGCGGGTTTTCAACCTTTATTGATTGATCTTCTATGCCCTGTTCCAGCACAGGCTCTATAAACTGCGGAGCTACAATTTCATAAATCTGTTCGATCTGCATTGCCAGGAACTGGGGATTATTCAATAAACCGGGAGAAACCGTAAGTAGTATACTCTGATTAGAATGAATCACTGCTGTCCGGAATAACATCCTTAATTTCTCAATCCCATTCATGCCCGTATCATCTCTGATCTGTGCAAATATTGCTGCATTTTCCTCACCAATCCGCCGGAAAACCGCCTGCAGTATTTCTTCTTTGGAACCAAAGTGATGATAAATAGCTCCTTTGGACAGCTTTGTCGCATTGATAATATCCTGCAGCGAAGTATTATCATACCCTTTTTCACTGAACATCTTCGTAGCAGTATCCAGTATTAACTTGACTGTCTCTTCCGGATATTTATTTCTTGCCATGCGTTCACTCCTTTTACAAACCGTTGGTCTGTTTGTAGTATATCCTCTTTGTGGGGTTGTGTCAAGTATATTGTTTTGAATATTCTTGCCTCCCTACCCTGCTACAACATCCGCCTTTTTTAAACGATGCGCTGCCAATAGGATGAACAATACAATGTATACAATCACCATCAGGACTAACGAAACCATACTGTCAACCGGCAGCGTCTCATCCTGCGATGACAGCCCCAGGATGATCTGGGAATACGGGAACATACTGCTAAATCCTAAAATATGGCAGCCTAATCCCGCAATACTAAGGCAGACAGCCATCCCCACCGGGACTGCAAAACTCCGTATTCTCATAGAAAGGTAAAGCTGTACCGCCCCCACACTTAGAGCGGAAAACCACCCCATGAAAAGCCACCACAACATATTCACCGGAATCGGCTGCGAAAAACGGAAGATAACCTTACCGACGATAATTACAAACGCCATCAGTAATATCTGAGCCTCCAGCACGGACTTTCCCAGGACTACCAGTTTTGCACAGAAAACAGTTGACCGAGACACAGGTACTGTCATCAGGCTGTTCCAATTATGGTTTGTATGCTCCAGCCGCCATAAGTAGGAAGCACAGATCGAAATGAGGATCGGGAAAAAGAAGTAACCGTAGAATAAGCCGGTCTGCAGCCAAAGCTGCTGCCATACTGCACCATCGTACAAGTGTGCAGACGCATTGATCCCATAAATGACAGCTCCAATCGCGGCTGTTATAAGTGGCAGGATCACAACAGCCACCCACATTTTAGAATGACGGCTTTTCAGATTTTCTGCCCAAATTGCATTGATAAGCATAATCCATCCCTCCTTAATACTCATATCTCTCAAATTTTTTCAGGAACAACACAAACGCTGCAATTCCAATCACAAACAGAATGCCAAGCGGTACAAAATTAATCTCCTGCACTTGAAGCTCCGCAGCCTGCAGGTTCCCGCCAGACGTGTTCTGTCCTAATACCATCAGCTCTGCATAATTGCCCCAGATTAAGATATTACGCAGCCCCGGCGGCAGCAATGTTGAAATGAATCCAATCAACGCTCCGATCATCCCGACAGACATCGGCACAAGCTGGTTTGGAAAAGCAAGGGAAAAGAAAAGCTGAATGGTAACCGTAACAGAGGTGACCATTGCCGTTCCGACTACAAAAGAAACTAACGTGCTTACCGGAAGCGTCTGGGCGATCCCTACTGCGTTTCCATATGCGACAATCACAAGTGCCTGAATCATAATCGCCGAAAGCATAAGCCCTTCCACAATCATAAATTTACAGAACCAGATTGTTCTGCGTTTTTCGTTGTTACACTCCAACAGTTTCCATGTATTTCCCCGATGTTCCATATCACAGATCCGGCTGGCGATCACCGCTGTCAGGATGGGGAAAAACAGCCCATTCATGGCTCCCGGCCCGATGATCAGATCCTGCCATGCCGGTGCTCCCGGATCGGCAATCATACTGATGAAATTTGCATTCTTTCCATAATTAGAGAACACAAACAGTAATTCTACTCCGAGGATAAGCAGAAAAGTAAGCAGAACTTTTCTGCGCTTCATTTTATAGATTTCTAATCGCAGGTACTTCATTACAGCGTCAGCTCCTTTCCTGTCAGACTCAGGAATATATCCTCAAGGCTTTCCCGATGTTCCTCTACCCGGTAAACCAAAATTTCTTTGGAACACAGACTTTGCACTGCCGCGCCGGTCTGTTCATCACTCAGAGCACCCAGCTGTAACCCCTCCGCCGTTCTTTGCGGGTTCCATGGTCTGAGGATTTTCTGTGCCCGGTCATTGTCACTGGTCTTCAGGATGATTTTAGGTTCCCGCTGTTCATCCAGCACCGACATGTTTTCCTGGAAGATCAAATTCCCTTGACTGATAATCCCGACCACTGTTGCCATCTGGTCGATCTCACTTAGGATATGGCTGGAAATCATCACTGTCATTCCATACCTTTTTGGCAGTACTTTAATAAGCTCTCTCATTTCCTCGATTCCTGCCGGATCAAGACCGTTTGTCGGTTCATCCAGTATCAACAGCTTTGGACGCCTTGCCAACGCCATTGCAATGCCCAGCCGCTGCTTCATGCCCAACGAATAGTTTTTCACCTTTTTATCCATCTGTTTTTCCATGCGGACGATCCGGACCGCCTCCTCTATATTTCTCTTCGGCAGATCCAGGAGCCTGCGGATGATCTCCATATTTTCTTTGCCTGTCAGGTGTCCATAGTAGGAAGGCGATTCAATGAGCGAGCCTACATCCTTCAGAATACCCTGCCTGTTCTTTTCATTAAAATTCCGCCCCATAATCTCAATGGTTCCCGCACTTGGTTTCACAAGCCCCAGCAGCATTTTCATTGTTGTGGATTTGCCGGCGCCGTTCGGCCCTAAAAAGCCGTATATATCTCCCTCATTGATTCTGATGTCCAAATCCTTCACGCGGTAAATCCCATCATATTCTTTTGATAAATTCTCTGTTTTTACCATCATTTTTTGTTCTCCTTTCCTGTCGCTGGATTTATCATAAAACACCCAGTTTGCATTAAGTTGGAGGGAACCTTGATTTTACCTTGATTTTTTTCACCTGCTGTCCACAATGGTTTCATACATGTTATAATGCACCTTAAAGGAGGGAAGTGAATTGAGTACAATAAAAGACAGGACCATATTACTTGTTGATGATGAGCCGGCTATCCTCTGCATGTGCCAGTCCATTTTAAATGAAAACGGATTCCACAATATCCTTACTGCCGATTCTGCCCTAAGCGCACTGGAAAAATTAAGCTGTCGTCCGGACATCGCTGTTTTGGATGTGATGCTGCCGGACATGGACGGGTTCCTGCTTGGAAAAACGATCCGGGAGCAAAGCCCCATTCCTATTCTTTTTCTGACTGCGAAAGGAGAATTTGAAGATAAATCCAGAGGATTTGAAGCAGGCGCAGACGATTATATGGTCAAACCCTTTGTTGCCCAGGAATTTGTATGGCGGATCACCGCGATCCTCCGCCGGGCGTACAAGGAAACAGAAGAAACCAGCTTTCTGTTAAATGCCTGTAAGGTCGATCTTGAGCAGGCTCAGGTTTATAAGGAAAGCAGTGAACCAATAGCCCTTACAGCAAAAGAGGTGGAAATCCTGAAGAAACTGTATGCCAATGCCGGGCGGATCGTCACTCTGGGGGCCTTATGCCAAACAGTCTGCGGCGACATCTATATCGGATATGAGAAAACGCTTATGTCACACATCCGCCATATCCGTGAAAAAATCGAGGAAAAACCATCTTCCCCTGTTTCCCTCTTAACCGTAAAAGGGATCGGATATAAGCTGGTTTTAAGAGGGAAATAAGCAATGACCAATCATATTCAAAGATTTTTTAAACGCTATGTCCATTCCAGTGTAAAACTGTTTTGCTTTTTTATTGTAGTAAATGTTGTCCTTTTTATTGGATTGACAGCAATATCCGGGAGCCGCAATGACCACAATCCCACAAAGCTTCTATCTGCACTCTCAGAAGAACTCCCAAAGAAGATAGAAGATTTTTCGCTCTCGGAAGTGAACCGCGATCTGCTGGATCAGGACCAGGCATGGTGCATGGTAATCAATAATGAATCAGGGGACGTGGTCTGGAATTACCAACTGCCGGAAGAATTGCCCCGGCATTATACGCATGGGGATATTGCAGAAATGTCCAGATGGTATCTGCAGGAATACCCGGTTTTTGTATCAAACGAGGAGCCCGGGCTTTTCGTCCTCGGATATCCAAAGGATAGCTTTTGGAAGCTGTCAGCTTATAAGACTTCCACAAGCATTAAAATTGATGTTTTCGGACTGATTACTTTATTTCTGATAAATATCGTGATTGTGCTGATTTTATTTATCTACAACAGCAGGAAAATAGAAAAGTGCATCAAGCCGATTCTTGTGGGAATTGAAGAAATATCGTCCGGAAGACACGCCCAATTAACAGAAAAAGGGGAACTGAGCGAAATCAATGCCAAATTAAATAAGGTTGCGATGTCACTACAGCGCCGGGATATGGCAAGGGCAAACTGGATCAGCGGGATCTCCCATGATATCCGTACTCCTCTTTCCATGGTTCTGGGATATTCCAGCAGTTTAGAGGAAAGTCATACGCTCAGTCCGGACCAGCAGGACAAAGTCTCCGCCATCTCTCAGCAGGCAGCAAGGATCAAAAACCTGATTGAAGATCTTAATTTGACCTCAAAGCTGGAGTATGATATGCAGCCTTTGCGTTTATCAAAGCTCTCTCCGGTAGAACTTGCCCGGCAGGTGGTATGTGACTTTTTAGACAGCGGCCTTGAGGAAAAGTATTCGATAGAGTTTCTCTCTGATCCGCAAAGCGAACTGTATCACATGGAAGGGGATGAAGCGTTGTTAAAACGTGCTTTGACAAACCTCATCCAAAACAGTATCCGCCATAATCCGGGAGGGTGTGAAATCATTGTTTCTGTGTCCTGCAATGAATCTGATACACGGGTTGTCATTGAAGATAACGGGATCGGCGTATCAGCACAGAAGCTGGCAGAACTGAATTCTAAATCCCACTATTTAGAAAGTACCGATGAAAATCTGCGTCTGCGCCATGGTCTTGGTGTACTGCTGGTACGCCAGATCACAGAGGCACATCACGGGACAATGACAATGCAGAGTACGGAAGGAAACGGTTTCAAAACAACTTTATCATTCTCAGCGTAATAAAAGAAATCGATTTTTATAAAAAGGGGCGGCTTTGAGCCACCCATAAGGTCAATCCGGAATTTTCATTGTAACCTGTGCGCCGCCGGTCTTTTCGGAATTGCTCAAAATAAGCTGTCCGCCATGCTGCTGGACAATGGATTTTGTGATAAACAGTCCCATTCCAAAATGCAAGTTAGAACTGCGGCTGTGATCTGCCATATAAAACTGTTCCTCGGCGTGCAGCAAATCTTCCTGCGAGAAGCCGGGGCCGGCATCTGTTACCAAAATTTGTAAGTTTCCTTTACCACCCGTTATTGAAATTGAAATGGAACTGTCCTGCTGGGAATAATCCAGCGCATTATTTACCACATTCATAATCGCCCGCTCCAGCAGCAACTTATCCGCAGACAGGACAGCAGGCAAGTGTTCTATTTCCATCTGCAATCCGATTTTTTTCGTCTGGCATAGAGCGCCAATCTGCCTCTGTAATTGTTCCACATAGGCAGGCAGGTCAATATCCTCCACGTGGAGCTGATAGCCGGTCGCTGCCCGTGAAATATCAATCAGAGTTCGAATGTATAGCTGCATCTGTTCGGAACTGCTGATGATATATTCTGCATATAAACACTGCTCCTCATCCAGCTCTGTTTCGCTGATAAGGTCGGCATTTCCCTGAATCACTGTCAGCGGTGTTTTCAGATCATGTGCAAGCGCGGCAATCTGTTCTTTCTGCATCTGCTCGGCTTTCCACTGGTGTTCTAAAGAGGCTTTCAGGCTTTCTTTCATGTGGGAAAAGGAAATAAGCACATCTTCAAATTCTTTGATATTAGAATGTCCTACCTCGAAATCAAGGTTCTGCTTTGCTACCTCCGAAGTGGCTTCAAACAACGGGACAAGCTGTAACCGTAGCTTTTGGGCAAATCTGGCTGTCAGGAGCAGGCAGACAAAAATTCCTCCTGCTGCGATCAATACAATCAGCAGTATATCCGGAGACGGCAGATACTTATTCATCCATTCATTTGTATATTGAGCGCCAATATAGTATTGAAGGACAACATACTCATTTTCACGGGTAACAAGCAGGTATCTTTTTTGCAGGTTTTGGTCGATGGTACCTGTGGTCGCATACCGCATGGCCTGTTCCAGCTCGTTTTCATCTAAGGTGGTTTCAATAAGCTGGTAGTTTTTATCCAGCAGCGCATATTCAATCCCCATCGGTATCTGCACATC
>CALVVB010000068.1 GCA_944363735.1 uncultured Bacilli bacterium
CCTCTTTCTTGTTCTTCTTTCCTATTTTCCACAATTTTTTTTATATTTTCCCCAAGAAAAATACATGAACTCATGCTTATAGGAAGATAAAGCCCTACTGAAACAGGCAATACTGGTATCTTTAAAATTTCCAATACAATTGCAAATGCCACTCCAACCAATATAAACGTCCAAGGTAAGTTACTATTTACCGTACTCTCTACAATCATTTTCATCATACCAGCTTGAGGTGCTGTTAAATTTTCCGTTCCAAATCCCCATGCCTTATCCATTAGTGTCAATATACAACTTATACTCAGAGATGAAATAATAACCCCTAATATCATGCCCACTTCTTGAATTTTCCACGGTCCCCCAAGTAGCATACCGGTTTTTAAAACCTGTGATGTTTCAGCAGCCAAAGACGCTGCAACACATACGGTAGCTCCTATAATAATTGCTAACAAATAAATAATTTGTTCTTCATTTTCACTGATTGATAAAACAATAGAAGCTATCGCTAAAGTTATCAAAGCTATACCTGAAACAGGATTATTACTACTGCCCAACATTCCTGCCATTCTAGCTGATACAATTGAGAAAAAAAATCCAAAAACTAAAATTATTCCTATTCCCCAAATACCAAAACCATAATAATTTATTATTATAGCGCAAAGAAAAATACAGCCTATTGCAATGAAAGCATTATATTTTATTGTAGTATGTTGTAAGGCTTTAATACTCTTTCCAAAATTTCTAATCATTCCAGGAAAAAGTTTTACCAGACTAATAATTCCTCCTGCTGCAACAGCACCAGCTCCAATATATTTTATATAACAATTCCAAACATCTTCTGCTGACATTTGGAAAATTGGTAGTGAACTAGGAAAAATAATGTTATCTCCCCCCACTACTGTTATAATCGGAATTAATATTATCCATCCAATAATTCCACCAGCAAAAAAACAGCTAGATACTTTATATCCCGAAATATAGCCTACACCAATTAATGATGGCAAAATATTAATTCCAACTGACGCATTTTTCATAGAAGAAAATGTATATTTTATATTATCTGGAATAACCTTTAGAACTTGTGATATAAAAGCAAACCCACTTGATATTGCTATACCTTGTAATATCAAATTAGTATCATTCTCTTTACTAATGCCAGATCTAATTACATTAGCACTTGCTATACTTTCCGGAAAAATTAGTACATTCTTCTCTTGAATGAGCAAATTTTTTTTCAATGGTTGTACAAATAATATACCTAAAATTCCTCCAAGTGCTGCAGCAAATGCTATATAAAAAACATTTGGAATTACTATATCTCCTTCTCTCGCCCACATATATAATGCTGGAATAGTAAAAATAAGCCCTGCTGCAACCGCCTCTCCTGTAGCACCAATTGTTGTCGTGAGCATTATATATTTTGCATCTGATTTCCTTAATAAGAATTTAAAAATGCCAACCGAAATGACTGCTGCCGGAATAGATGCGGATATAGTAATCCCCGCTTTTAATCCAACATATGCATTTGCAGCACCAAATAAAACAGCAATGCTAATTCCGCTTATAATACTAACAATAATTTTTTTTCTATCCATATTTTAGTTTATGATAATTTGATAAATAATTATCTTGCGCCCTTTCCTTCTACCTTGTCTAAAGTTAAATTATATATAATCGTTTAGCGACACGTACTTACAATTAATGAGCTTTTCCTTGCATTTATAATCTCACCCATTATAACTAAAAAATCGTATTTTATAGGATTAAATTACTGCTATACAGATAAATTCTTAATCATTCTTATATGTGGTAATCCCGTCTTTTTCGATGGATAAACTTCACTATCTAAAATAAAGCCTATTCTTTCATAGAATTTTATTGCTCCTACTTTTGCACTCAAAACAACCTTGTCTTCCCCTTTGTTTAGAGAAAACATAATTAATTTTTCTAAAATACTAGTTCCTATTCCCCGTTTTTGAAATCCTTCTTTCACAACCATTTGCGAAACAACGGCATCTTTATCATCAAAATTTAGACGCCCATATCCAACTACCTCATCCCCATTAGTACAGACCAAATGAATTGCGTTTTCTTCTAATTCATCATAAATATTTTCCCATCCCAAATTATAGGGTTTAAAAAAAGTATCATACCTTAATTTCACTACTTGTTCATATTCGGGATCATCTTTACTTATAAATTCATATTTCATACAAATCTCCATTCCGCCGCCTTTCAGTTGGCGGCACAAATAGTAATGAAAGTGATGCATACCTTCAAGTTTCGTGTTACAATAGACTTGATTATAAAGGCATCCCGGCATCAGTATCAGATGCACCCACCCGTTTGTTTATTGATGTGCAGGTGCGCCTCTCTACTAAGGTGGGAATATTCTTTTAATTGGTTCACTATATGAGCATGTTTTTTGTGTCTATTCCACGATTTTGGCTTAATTTATTTTCTTTCACACTATGATTCTCTTATTCATATTAAACCAGCATTTTACACACTATGATACTCAATGCAATTTGTTGCCTTTTTAACAATTTCATATGCCTCTTGTGAAGTATCAGCTTCAGCTAAGACAACTGTACCATATCCAACTTCTGTAGCCAGCACAGTATCCCCTGGATTAATCCATTGCTCTATAATTTTTATGTCTTTCATTTCTTTTATTTTTTCAATACCTTCAATGCTTTTAACTAATCCCGCACCTGCATAAACTACTCCAAATGCTGTTGGCTTGTGTTTATATGTACTAAAAGAAATCCTGTTTCCTACTGCTAATTCAATAAGACATCTAAACATATTTATACCCGTGCTATTTTCTACTGACTGACCAACTAATATACCACCTAACCTTGCATTTACCTCTAATAGTCTAGGACCGTCTTCAGTAATTCTAAACTCTACATGAGCAAGACCAAAATCGTACCCAATGCATTTTAAAATCTCTTTTGTCATTTCTTTTATTTCATTTTCCATGGAAATAGATATCCTAGGCGAAGGTGTAACAAAAAATTTTTCTAAAAAAGGCGGACGGTCCATTGGTATCATTTTATCATGTATTGCGACAATTTCTGTATGCTCTTTATCCACAATACATTCTACTGAAATTTCATATCCATCCAAATACTCTTCACATAGCCATAACTCATCCATGCTGTCTTCACTCCATACATTCATAGGAGCATTTTTTCTATCAATCTTAACTTGCTTAGTAAATTTGATGAACTCATCGGAAGATTTAATTTTAGTCACAGCACATGATCCAGCAAATTTTAATGGTTTAACTATAACCGGGTAGCCAATCTCACTTTCGATTCGGGATCTACTTTTCTCCAAATCATTGACACATATAAACTTATTTTGTTTTATTCCATTTTTTTGTAGTAAAACTCTTGTAAGAAATTTATTTCTTGCAATTTTGGCCGCTTTTATATTTAGTCCAGGCAAACCCAAAATACTAGCTAACAATGCCGTTTGTTCTACGGCAAATTCAGTAAAAGTTAAAATTCCTACAATAGTATGCTTTAATGAAAAAGCGACAACTTCTGTAATAAGTAAATCGATATTATTTGTATCAACAGGAATCACATAGTCAGCTAATTGAAATTCATTTTTATAGTTTTTTTCAACAACAGCTACTGTATACCCCATATCTTTTGCCATTTGTAGAGGAGTCGTTTTTACACTTCTCCCACCCCCACTTTGAATAAATATCAATACTTTTTCTTCCATAATCAATCTTCTCCTTGTTCTACCATTGCCATATTAATTCCCATACAAACATAACCTTTTTCTCTGGCCTCTTCATTAAAATCATCAAATCCAAATGAATTGCATATACTTACTGTACAGTTCCTAGCAGCAGCCATATTTTTAATCAGCTTAAATTTCTCCAACATATATTTTTTAGGAGGACTATAACGAATAACATGTGTTCCATTTGCTGTGTTATAGTTTTCGTTATGACTATCGTCTCTTATGTATACTTCTTTAAATTCATCAATATATGTTGGTATTTGTTTTGCAATCCTTTCTAAACACCCATGAGTAATCCTTGCAAAATCAATTGCAAAATGCGAAACACCGATTGAAATAAATTTATCCATAATACGCTCCACAAACGATAAATCTTTAAATGGAAATAAAGGTTCCAATATCGCTGCCGTTTGTATTCCAGCTTGTACACACTTTTCAGCGAAAGCTATTCTTTCCTGTAATGGCGCTGCACAGGGTTCAACCGCTTTTCTGATTTCTTCCGTAGGCATCCCATAGGAAATAATTATCTGACATTTATCTTTCGTCTCAACTAACAGCTGAAATAATTCCTGTGTAGGAACTCCTTTAGTCACTAAAATGTAGTAACATTTTTCATCCCTCAAAACTTTTAAAATCTCCTTTGTTACATTAGTCTCAATCAAAGGTTTTTGAAAGCAATCTGACTTAGGGCAATAATAATATAATGGTTTTTTATTTTCCTGTTTATGTTTTTTTATTTCAGTTCTCAAAAATTCAGGATAGCTTGTATCAACTTTTACGGGCAAAAAATTCTCGGTATTTTCTTGCCCCAGTGCATTACAATATGTACACTGAAATTCACATCCCATTACTGGTACAATTTCGTAAATTAGAGGACACGTAGGGGTATTACTATGTATTTTAATATTTGACATTTCTCCTGGACATAAAATAGTATTATTCATTTTTATTCTCCTTTATTTTAAAAATTTTGTATAATATAGTTCATAATTTCTTTAGCATCGTCAAAATCATCAAAAGAATATTTTATTGATCCCAAATCCTTTCTCAGAGCAATTAATTCATTTTTCAATGTATCAATATCTTTTTTCCCTGTTAATAGATCACTCAATATATCTCCAAGTAAGTTTATTTCTTCCTCTTTAGCCCCAAGACGAGTAATACTATTCACACCGATTCTCAATCCCCACCTATTTCCCGGAAGGAAAATCATATTTGTCGAAATTCCAACTTTCTCTAATTTTTTGAAATCTAAAATAGCTTTCTCTTTTGTATTACAATCAATCCAAAATTGATTTGATTCTGTATACCCATAATCTTTAGCTGCAATTTCAACACCTTTAGACTGCAATCTATTTGCGAGACATCTTGCATTTTTATATAAATTTTCGGCATAATCTTTTCCGAATTTTTTAAATTCCAATAAAGCAATATATAATGCAAATATATGGTGCATATGCGTATTAGAAACTAATACGTCTTTAACCATATGGTGAATTGTATCTGCCAACTCTCCTTTCTCTTTCATAAGAATAATCGATTTTTGTGGGCCCCACATTGATTTATGAGTTGTTGAATGTATAATATCCGCACCTTCCGCAAAAGGATTTTGAAACATCCCAGCTGCAATCAATGCAGACATATGAGAAGCATCGTACATGATAGTAACTTCATCTCCAACAATACTTCTAATTTCCTTTAATGGATATGGAAATAATACATAACTGGAATCCAAAAAAATTGTTTTTGCTTGTTTTCCTTTCCATTTTTTCTCAAAATCGTCCAAATCAAAACGATAGTTATTGCCTAACATCATATCGACAATATCTAGGCTTAATCTATCTGCTATTGGTTTTACAGATAAATGCCCTCCGTGCATATCATACATTTTATACATAACATCGCTATTTTCAAATAAAGAAAATATTAGGACAGTTAAACCACTTAGACCTGACAGCAATCTGACATCACATTCTTTTGCGTCAAAAATATCTTGGACTATATTCCGTGTCATTAAATTCACTTTATCCAATACTTCAATATTCCCAAAAGCTAAATTTCCAATTTTGTCTGCCTCTTCGGGAAGTCTCGAACAATATTGATCACTCAGTCCCATAATATATGATGTCCTAAGCAGTTTTGACGAAAGATTTTCGGAAGAAATTAGTGCTACCCGTTCTTCTTGATACCTTTTATATTCTTCGATAAACTCTTTCATCTTAAGTAATTCTGGTGTCATATCTTCCATCCTCCTCAAAAACAATATTCTTGAACAATATGTATTAGTATTTCACAACACTTTCTATATTCATTTATTGAAACCCTCTCATTATTTCCATGAAACGATTCCAAATCATCCTGACTTACTATTATTGGATATATACCATAACTACATATTCCTTTTTCTCTAAAATATTTTGCATCCGTTCCGACTGGTGTAATAAATGGTAATACTTTTGCATTATGATATTTTTTTCTTATATTCTTATCAATAATTCTAAATAGTTGAGTATTTGAATCAGAAATATCTGACTGCCTCATTTCTTTTACTACATTAAAAACTATTCTCTTATCATTAACTAATTTTTGAAGTCTTTTTATTACATCAAAATAGTCTACCTGTGGTAAAACTCTACAATCAACAAAAGCTTCGGCCTCTTCTGGTATTACATTAACCTTCTCCCCAGCTTTAATCATAGAAATTGTTTCTGTATTTCTAATAATTGCATTAAAAAATTTAATTTTATGCAAAAATTTCCCTATTGCCAATCTCATAACTCTAACTCTATATAACTTAGTTATCAGATAATAAATTCTATTTTTCAATTTTGCGACTTCACAAATAGTATTCCATAAAATAGGATCATCTGTCGGGCATTCTGGATGTGTAATAATTTTATGTAATGCTTTAATCAATATATCATTCGGATTATCATCCGTTGGCTGTGCTGCATGTCCAGCTTTTCCATGAGCTTTTATCTGTAACCAAATGCCCTTTTTCTGACCACATGCCACAAAAAACACGGGAAATTTTTTATTTATATCTTTTGTTCCAAATCCCCCTTCATCTAAAACCCCCTCCGGTTTCAAATCATTCCAATAGTTATTAACTATATACTGTGTTCCTTCCTTTCCTCCTATCTCTTCATCCGGAACAGCTAAAAAAATAATAGTTTTTTGCGGTTTTATTGCTTGACGTTTACAAAACAATAACGCCATCAACTGTGCAATCCCTAACCCTTTCATGTCAAGGGTTCCGCGACCTTCTATATAACCATTTCTTAATTTTCCAGAAAATGCTTCAAAATCCCACTTATCTTTTTCGACAGGTACTACATCCATATGATTTAATAATAATAATGATTTTTCACTTTTTCCCCTTAAAATTCCAGCTATGGCCTTTTTCCCCGATGGACAATCATAAATCTTATATTCAATGTTTTCATTGATAAAAATAGTTTGAAAAAAACTTATTGCTTCATCAACCTCTCCTGGAGGATTAACCGTATCAATCTGGATATATTTTTCCAATAATGCTGTTGCTTCATTCAAAATACTTTCTATGTCTAAGGTACATATTGAGTTCATATTTTTCTTCTTTCTATATGTTTTATTTTGTCCAGTTCTCGTTGTATTTCATAACCATCTTCAAATGTTGTAATTTCTTTTTTTCCGCCTTTATAATAGTAGTTGTAAAAAGCATTTATTAATTCTACAAAACTATTGATTCTAAAATCATGCCCATAATCGTTAATCCTATATTCTAGGGGAATATTTATAATTTCATCTTTACCTGAAAAGGAATGGAACTCCATTGAATTTTGTCCAACTACCTTAATTTCACCTTTATCAGTAAATACTTTTATATAATCCACTTTTTTAAATTTTGATGCTGAAATATCTATGATAACTGGTATTCCGGTTGCAGTAATTGCAAGTGCATATACAGAATCATCTGATGTATGTTTTCTATACACATTTCTTATCGAATCAAATCTTTGCTGTACTTCAATAAATGAAAAACCTTGAATGAATTGTAATGATCCACGACCAATAAAATGCAAAAAATCTATTTGATGCGATAAATGTGCACCTACCATCCCTCCACCTAAGTCTTTGTTTGCAAACCAATCATATAGTCTTTCGGATTTTGGACTATTCCAATAAGTCATATGCTTTTTTATTTCAATACTTCGCACGTTTCCATAAGCCTGTGTTTTAATCAATTATTGCAAATATTTTTTATATGAATCAAAGCGATGCTCATGGACAATCGCAACTTTACTATTATATTTATCCGCCAAATCTCTTAGTATTTTACTTTCCTCAACGTTCATTGCCATAGGTTTTTCTAAAATTACTGCTTTTCCCGCCAAAATCGCTTTTTTAGCAAAATCAAAATGCTCATTTGGTATAGCTGCTATACTAACTAAATCAATTTCTGAATCTAATACTATTTCATCAATAGACTCATAATTCTTTATGTTATATTGCATTGCTATATGTTCACCTTTATTTTTAGAATGAGCATATATCCCTCTAACTTCGTATAGATCTGATAATAGATATCCTGGCAAATGTACTTTAGCACCGAATCCTGTGCCTACAATAGCAACCTTAATTTTATTCATTTTAATTCACCTATTTTTTCATTGGTCTAGTAATTACAATTTTTCCTGATTTAGTTACAGGTATTTTTTTTACATATTCATAAACCACTTCTAGTTGAGTATTAAAAAATTCTTCCGGAAAAATTCTTTTCATTTTATCCTCAAATTTGGCTTTCAAATCATCAACATTCTTCTCTCCATTTTCAAATTCTAGCAATATCTTAACTTTACTATAATCAAGCTGTATAATTTGATAATGCGCTATTCCATGAATATGGATACTCCAAAATGGATATTCTGATATTTTAATCAGATTATTACTCTTATCTCTGAACTCAAAATAGGAAGTATTTCTTCCTTTTATATAGCAAATCGTGTTTAGCTGATCATCATCATTATTAGGTATAAAATAAGCCATATCCCCTATATCATATCGTATGATTGGCATTATTTTATTGTAGAGATTTGTAATAACTATATGTCCCAACTTATAATATTCTGTGATAGGATTATTATCTTCATCTAATAACTCCAATATCACTTCTTCATCCATAATAGTTAATGTTTCCGGCTCTTTCTCATAAGCTATTGGACCTGTTTCACAAGTAGAATAACTATTAAATGCTAACTTACCAAATCCCTTCTTTATCATTTCTTTATCACGATCCGTTAGCATCTCTCCTACAAATATAAGCTTTTGTACATTTAACTTAATTGATTTTTCTACTAATTTTTCTGCAATCTCCCCTAACACATGTGGCTTTGCCATAATAAATTCAGGATCAAATTTTTCAATCTCTTCTACCATCTTATCGATTGGTGTAAAAATCGAAATAATTTTTATGTTTGATAAGTATCGCATAGCATAAACCCATGAATTTCCTCCGATATAATCATCTGTAATTCCAATATATAAATATTTTTTCTTTCTTAAAAAAAATTCAATCGGGTTAGTTGCTGTAAGAAGGCCTATATTTTTCACCATCAGCATCGCTGTAGCTGTTGCAAATTCACGTGCTCCCCACACTACATTAACTGAACTCCCGGATGAACCAGAAGTATGAAATATCAAATATTTCTTTTTATATTTTTTATCAAAAGCAAACTCTGTATCTAAATATCTCTCAATATCACTTTTTGCTAATTTTTCAGTTAATACATCTTCCAGATTATTTACTAAAATATTTTTGTTAACTACAGGGAAATCTTGTAAACACAAATTATTATCGTCTACAAAACTCAAGTGTTTATTATAAAAAGGCGAATGCATTTTTGCATATTTTACTATTCGCTTTAACTTTCTAGCCTGCAATTCTTGATGCTTTTCTTTCTTTTTATATGATGGTAGATAATAAGAAATATATTTCAAAATAAAATAAAATGAAAATTTAATAAAAAACATATTAGCTCTCCCGTTTAGTCATATAATATACATTCCCTATTGGAACAAACCCTAATGACTTATACAATTTATTAGCTTGTAAATTATTTATTCTGGTATTAAGAACTATTTTCAATCCTTTTTCAGAAGCACATCGCAAAAAACCGCTTAAACATTTTGTTGCAATTCCTTTTCCCCTCATACTTTTCTTCGTAAATATCCCCCCTATTTCTTCATAATTCGCATATTGACTTTTAATTTCTATCTTACAGCTTATATCTTCTCCATTAATATAGACATAATGTTTCTGAATCTTTCTCTCATAAAACTGCCTTAATTCTAATTTTCGTTCACTTTTCATCCATCCTATTTCTTCATCTATATAACTTTTCTCAAGTTCAATCAATTCGTTTATATTTTCCTCCCTGGCAAAATACCCATAATCATAATTATTGCTCTTTAAATTCTGTTCTTCCCAAATAAAAAATATTTCTGTACTTATTACGTATTCATCTATGATATTTGTATTGTCGATATCATTTTCAGAAAACAAAATGATTCGGATATTGTTCATTTTCTCAGTTATATTCGATAATACTTCTTCAATATCCTGCGAATCATAAATATGTAAAAACAGTTCTCTATAATCTCCTAAACACCCTATAGCTTTCTCATTATTTATAACTGTTTGAAATTCAGGAGACTTTACTCTGCCAAGTATTGGCATTATAAAAGGTATCTTCTTTTCACAAAACTCCATTATTTTCCAATTTTTAATAACCTTTATCATTCATTAAAATAGACTTATATCATATTAACACTTTATAAGTTATATTCTGATTCCATGTGATTTTTAATACTTTGTATGTAACTTTTAAGAACAATTTATACTTGCAAGCAATGCATCTTTACGTAAAGATGCCAATTCCAGAGGATTTTCCATCTCTGGAAAATCCTCTGGAATGCTTGTTGGTGATATCTCCCCAAACCCCAAAAATCGCCACCTGCGGTGACGGCTGCGCGTTCCGTTGTAACGCTGAATACTCAAAGCAGAAACCAATTACTGCCGGTTCTTTTCCTCTTTTCTCGGCATCTCATACCCGGCAGGAATATCCAGCAGATACTCTACATTAGTCCTGACATTATGCAATTCTTTCATTTCCGCCCGAACCTGTTTATACTCCATATATGCTTTCCTTTTCTGCTCTAACAATCCGGCATATTCTTCCCTGAGATTTTTGACTGACGGCAGCTTTGTGATTGCCAGACTGTCAAAGTATTTCTTCGCCACCTGATGCAGAAGGATATCTGCCTCATGCTCTGCCCGAAACCTTTTACTGTAACCAGCTTTTCGGTAATCAATATACGTTTCCCTTGTCTTCGCATATGTAATGATCTGTTTCTGCAATTCGCTGTTCGCCGTCATCTGTTCTTCAAGACCTTTTATCTTCTCTGACAGATCATTAAATCGGGCTGTCACTGCCGACGTTTTTTCTTTCAGATCCTCATAACTCATATCCCCATGCTCTTTTAGATACATGACCGCCTGGGACAGCTGTTTTAAGTTAAATACCCTCGCCCACCGTTCATATCCCGGACCTTTTCCTGTCCGGATTGCTACTTCAATATCTACCAGAAGTTTAATTCCTGATGCCTGCCTGTACCCCGATATCTGCCGCGGCTTTACTATGCGGACACCACTGATCCTCTCTTTTATCGCCTGCTCGGTATAGTCGCCTTTCAGAGTATTACAACGGGTATAGTTTTCCTGCCCCCGCACACGGAAACGAAGATTTTTCCTTTCCCGGTTGACTTCAACACCTGCTGCCGACAGCTTCTCTAAAAACTCTTCAAAATCTTTTGGTTTCACTTTCAGGACAGTATCAATAGCCTGACGGATCTGCTCCTGAAAAGACGGCTGCTTTTTATTTCCCAGCCATGTGCCATAATGACCTCGGCTCGGTTTTGGATCTTCTACAATAGACAATCCATGTTCGAGACAGAGCTTGTCATTTATGCGCCGGATTGCCCATGTGGATCCCCAAAAGTTCCGGAACTTTCGAGTACAGTCAAGTGTCGTTGAATTGATAATGATATGATTATGGACATGGTGCTTGTCTATATGCGTACAGACGATAAAGGCATGGTTTCCTTTTGTCAGTTTCTGCGCAAGTTCCCGCCCAATCTGGTTCGCCTCTTCCGGTGTGACTTCTCCCGGCTTAAATGACTGACGGAGATGATAGGCGATCACATCATCCTCGCCTCTGCTCCGGCCTGTTAAATTCATATACTGTCTTTTGGATAAGAGAAACTCCGCATCCGCAATTCGGGTGTCACACTCATATCCATATATGAATTTTCCCTGATCCGTCTTCTGTGGATTTCTTACATAGTCAACGATATCCCCTATCGCCGTAGAGATATCCCGGCCTTTTCCAATGTGGAGCGGCATCAGCCGTGTAGTTGCTATCTCAAATCACCTCCATCATGTTTCTTGTATTTATCTTTCCGGTTCTTTATGAATTCTCTTTTTATCGGCAGACTCCAGCTGTCCATCGCGTTTGTTAAGCTGATTTCTCACAGAAGGCTTCTTTTCCTGCAATTCCTGATATTCCTTTCTGACCTGTGTAAGAAACAGATCCATCAGCCCGGTATGGTTGCGGTCCACAATAAGCTCTCTGTTTCTGTCTCTTCCGAAGCTGTCTTTGTCCTCAGGAACTGGAAAGGCTTTTGCCCATTCCTTGTTACTATGGGAAATACGTCCATCCCATTCCTTCTGCCGGACTGTATTGGCAAGTACAAGAAATACTCTGTCATATCCGAACTGTTCCACTACCTGATGAACCGCTTCTGATCCAAGCCGGTTTGCTCTGTAATGATTGGCGATTGCCTGTTCGATTGCCGCTTTACATTCTACATTCACATTGTGCGAAAGACGGTACTGCTCTATCTCATCATGTTCCAGTGCGTAAATTACCGAATGAGGATATATTTCTTCCATTCTCTTTTCCAAATCCATTCTGCTCCCTCCATCATCATTTTCAATCAAAAAAATACCGGAGCACCGCAGTGCCCCGTCAAAAACTGTTTAACCAAATATAAAATCTCTGAGTGCGCAGTTCACACTGCCGATCATCCCGGTCAGACCTGCTGCCAGCATCGGCAAACCATACGGACTGATCAGAAATGCGATCACCATCCATGACAGCCCCGCCCACACGCCGACGGTAAAAAACAGTACCAGCGACGCCAGAAAAATTATTCCTGAAAGTATCCCAAGCACAGCCCCGGAGATCAATACCAGAAACTTACACACCAGATATAAAAGCCCCGTAATCATTACAAACGGAAGTGCCAAAATCTTAAATAACAGCCGCATAGCCGAACCTCCTCCCAAAACTTTTCTTCTATAAAAATTTTACCGTGGTATTCTCCGGAAAGCAACGGGGCGTCATCCAGTTTATGAAATGTTTGCAAATCCCCGGAGCAGCCGGTCCATCTGATCCCACAGACCATCCAACCGCTCCCGCAGGTCTTCCACGTCTGCCGCATAGATACTCCCGGTCTCATTTGCCCGCCGTGCATATTGATTCAGATTATTAGAACAGATCCGCAGAAGCCGCACCATTTCCTGAATATCTTCTGTATCCAAATGAATAATATAACCGTCAACTGCCATCTTGCGCAGATATGCAGAAAGGTTCGTAATCCCCAGCTCCGCCATGCGCTCTTTTATCAGGTCTGCCTCTTTTTGCGAGATCACAAGCTGCATGCGGACTGTCTTTTTCTCTCTGCTCTTCTTCATCGTTCCGGTACACTCCTGCTGCCTGCCCTGCCTTTCAGTGCTGCAGTTCTTTTCCTCGCCTCATCCATTCTTCCCCTAAGTGTCTCCTGTTTCAGGCTATCCAGATACTCCCCGATATTTCCTGGCTCTGCATAATAATCCCGTTTCATCCGTTCCCTTCTCAAAATCACAGCCAGCTCTCGTTCACTCTCCGGCAGGAACCGAATTGCTTCAGGAAAACCATGCGCCTGTTTCAACGCAGACATCTGACGGTTATACGACTGATATGGTATGATCGTCTCCGTTCCATCCTGAAACCGCACTGCAATCCGTGCGATTGGACAGATCAGACCTTTCAGACGTTCCACATGTTCGTGATAGTCCAGGGTATAAATACTCCCGGTCACTTTCCCTTCCTCTATGCCTTTCAGCTGTAGTGCATATGCCAGGATCGTATCATTTGTCTGCTCATGGTAATAGTTCCATATCCTGTTAGAACTGCTCCTCTGTAAATAAACTTCTCTCTCACTGAGGCAGTATGTACCGCATATTCTGGACATCCACAGCAGGTTTCTGTCTTCTCCTTCCGGGCTTTCTGCCATATGACGGATCAGCTCCTTATCCTGGTCAAAATCTTCCCGATAATGCCTCGTATGAATTTCCACGATCTGCGCCAGAGTATGCAGTACATCGACATCCTCAAATTTCAGCCCATTCATACCCTTTCCCTTTCCGGCAGTGTTGGAAGGATTTCCTCTTTTCTCTGTGTGATGCGTTCTGTCTTCAGCTGTTCCAACAGAGACGGTCTTTCCTGTCTTTCCTCCTGCCCGGCCGGAATATTATTGATCCGTCCATCGATCATATTATAGTT
>CALVVB010000069.1 GCA_944363735.1 uncultured Bacilli bacterium
CCTCTTCTTGATTATCTCCTGTTGTCAACAAATGGTGGTTTAAATACTCGTTTAACAACCTGTCTTTTTCCTCAAATTTAGCCTTAAAATACTCTTTTTGTTCTTGCTCTTCTTTCAACTGGTTTTGTAACGTTGTTATTTGCTCTTTAAACTGGTTTAACAACTGGTTTAATATACTATCATTACTTGAAATATTAAAGTTTTCTTGCTCTTGCTCCTCTGTGTTTTCTTCTATTGGTTGTTCAACTGGTTTAAATACTTGTTGTTTGTTTTGCATATAATTTATTTGTCTATCTTTTAAATAGTTAAATCCCTCTTGGTTTATTTCCCATTGTCCTAAATCGTTTTTTGTCATATATCCTTTTTGTTGTAATGCTTTCTTTTGCTTATATATAGCCTGTGGTGTTATATTTAAGTTTGTAGATACTTCCTTAATTGAAAACATATTCATATCTCCTTTCAACTGGTTTAAAATTGGTTGTCAACGGTTCAACAACTTGTATATTAAACGTTACTAAACTTCACTATTAAACTTGTTTAAAGTTAGTTTAAGACTAAAATAAAATTATTGATACATCAAGTATCTTAGATATTAAACCGTTGTTTAAACTATTAAAGAAGAGGTTTAATCCTTTTTATTTTTTAATTCTTTTTCTAGTTTCCTTTGTTTTGCCTTTTCTATTTTCTTTTGTTGCTTCTTTCTTCCTTCAATTATTGTGTCTGTTCCTGGTAGTTCGTTTTTCCAGGTTATTTTTATATTGGTATTGATCCACTCATCAAATGTTGTCGGTGGGTTTGGTGTATCATAACACCAGCTAAACTCTTTTATAATGTCTAAATCTCTTTCAAAAGGCTCTATAATTCTTTGTGTTACTGCTCTACTTGCTTGCATTACTTCTTCATATCTTGGCAATGTAACACAATACTCATAAAGTGTTTTTACTTTTATTATATTCTCGTTTTTCTTTCCTAAGTTCATTCGCTTATGAGATATTATTTTTTTATATAACAAATATGTATTAGGGTTTCTTTTCTCATTTGATTGTAATACTTCTGTTGGTATATATAAAAAGTTCTTTTGGTCTGCAAATATTCTAAAAAAGTCATCATTAAATTTAAACATTATATTACCGTTCTTTATTCCCTCAGTACCACCAAATAAATAAATATTCATATAGTCTTGGTTATTACCTTTAGTTTTCTTTTTTGGTGTATAACTAAACTTAACCCTTTTTAAGACTTGTAAATCTGACTTTGTTCTATTTCTTAATTCTTTTAGGTCTTTCTTTCCTGTCATTTCTGCATATTCTTTTAAAGGGATACTTGCTATTGGGCTTGAAAATCCATTTTCAGTCATTTTTATTAAAAAGCTATCTAGTAGCTTGCCTGCTGACTGATTTGCCTTATGATTATTATATAGTTCATTGCTTAATATGTTTTCTAGCTCTTCAAACTTTTCAATAGTCAATACAAATTCTTGTTTTTTCTTTGTATTTAAGTTTGTTGTTGCACTTCCGTCAAATATGCTTAATTGTTTAGGCTCTAGTAATCCTTTTGTTATATTATCACTTATTTGATTTTGTTTTAGTGGCTTATATTTAATTTTGTCTATTTTATTGGCTTCTATGTTATTATTGCTAGTTTCTTCTTTTAATACTTGTTCTATTATTAAATTATCTTTACTCATGTTACCACCCCTTTTCTTCTTTTAGGTGGTTCTTAAACTCGGTTTCTAAAGAAAAGACACTATTTATAACATTATTCTTATTTTCAAGCATATCTATTGTTTTTTTTCTTAAACTATATAATATGTCTTTATAAAAATTTCTTACTTGTTTTCCATTGTCTGTTAAAGAGTATAGACTGTTTTTATCAAATAGCTCTAAACTAATATATTTATAAGCAATATTTGAAAAATCCTTATTTCTTATATTTTGGGCTTCTAAAACCGTCATTAAATCTTCTATACCACCTTGTAGTTTAGAATACGACATAAGGTCAAGAGGCTTAATAAAATAAAACTGATTTTTTATATCTAAGATAGTTAAAGAACTCATAAATTCATTTATAAATATCAAATTATAAAAATAATCGCAACAATCCTTTAGCAATGTTATAATTGAGTTTACTGCTTTGTTATTTCTAAAAAAGTTAATAGCTGTTGTATTACTTTTTTCTAATTCCTCAACTTCTTTATTTGCTTTCTTTTTTTGGTCATAGTATTTTTGTCTTTCTTTGGCTTCTTTTATACTTTTTTGAGCCTCTTGTATTTCTTTTTGTAGTTTGTCTTTATTTTCTGGTTTAACTAGGTTGTATAAATGCTCAAAAGTTTTCCATTGCTCGTTTGTAAAAGATTTTTTTATATCTTCCTCATTTTTTCCATTTACAACCACTTTTATAGCTTCTTTAAGTTTATTATCTTTTACAACTGTTTCTATTAGTTTTAATTGATTAGTGTAAGATGATAATACTATATTATTTAAGTGTTCTTGTGCCTCTATTACTTCCTGGCTTTCTCTGTATCTTTTTAGATCTATTATTTTTTGTTCTTGCTCTAAAATCTCAGATATTTGTAAATATACTTTTAAATTAATTCTATCAAATTTATTTATGTTTTCCTTATATTGCATATAATAACTATTTACGGTATTTATTAAACCATTAAAATAATATCTTGTATCTGCATTAGTCGAATTTTCTTTGTCAAAAGTCAAAAACTCTTTTATTCCTGTATTCCATTCTTTGATTTGTTTATATTCTTCGTTATATATACCATTATCAAAAATACTGACATTTGTTTTATTTAAAATTTCTATTTCTAAATCAATAAATCTTCTTCCTAATTCCTCTAATTCTTTTTTAGTCGCCATAGTAGATATTTCCTCCTTCAATTTGAATTTATTTTACTATGTTTTTATTTATTTGTCTAGTTTTGACAAGTCTTTATATTTACATATCTAGTCTTCTAAAGTTTCTTTTAATTCTCTTGTACTCTTTTGTAGGTATATTTCTGTTGTACTTATGTTCTTATGTCCTAATATGTTTTTTAAATCTGCTATATTATGACCTGGCTTACTTAAATAGTTTTTAGCAAATAAATGTCTAAAACTATGAGGGTGTGCCTTACTCTTTTTTATTCTCGCTTGTCCTGCTATCCATTGTATTTCTTTGTATATATAAGCACTATCCAAAGGGTTTCCATTTCTACTTTTAAAGATAATTCCTGTTTTTATTCCCTCTTCTTTGCAATATTTCAACAACTCTTTTTGTAATTTCTTGTTTATAAAGGCTTTTCTTTCTACTGTTCCTTTACTGTCAAAGACTGTCTCTCCTTTTTTAACCGCTTCTACTGTAATGTGTTCAAGCTCTGATATTCTTATTCCTGTTTCTGCTAATGTTTCCATTATATAATACATTACTTTTTTATTTTTAACCTTAGCAATTCTTAGCAACCTTTCATAGTCCGTTTGTGTCAAAACATTTTCCAAAGTGGCTTTTTGTTGCTTCTTTAGATGTTTTAATTTATAACTACTATCTAGTCCTATAAAAGTTATAAAAGCATTTATTACAGTTATTTTTATATTTATTGTATTTGTTTTATATTTCTCTTGCATATATTCTTTAAACTCAATTAGCTTTTCTTTTGTTATATCTTCTTTGCTTTCTATATTTGCATATTCTATAAACTCTTTTAAATATCCTTCATATTGATTTATTGTATTTTCTTCTTTTTCTGACAACTTTAAACTGTCTTTATATTCCTTTATATTATCTTCTATCATTTGCTTATTACCTCATTTCTTAAAAAGTATTTTTGATTTTACATTGCGTTGTAATTATTGACAATACTATTATATAATACTTTTTATACTATGTCAATATAATATAGTATTATATTGATAAATACCCCTTTACTATATTACTATAAAAACGGCTATAAGTGTTGATATATCAATTAAAGAAGAGGTTTTAATAAATTACTCAAAGAAGCGGTTTTTCGTAAAATTGTGAAAAAGTATTTTTTAAAAATAAAATGGCTTAATTTCAATACTTTGAATAAGGTAAATATCAATATAACATTGTAAAACACTATAAAAAGTATTTTTTACTATTTCAAACCTTTCAAAATCGCTTTTAAGGGCTTTTATTTTTTTATATGATTAGTTGGTTGTTTATTTTCTTTTTAGATGTATAAATATAAAAATATTGATGTGGGAATATTTTTTAAGCAAAGGTGGGCGGTCGGTGTAAAAAATAATTTCTATCTTTTGTTTTTTTGAGTAGGGGGATATAATAAAACTAACATACTAATATTAGGATGTGCCTTAAATACCATTTTACCGATGTCGGCAATATGTAAAATTTAGTTCACTAGGTGTACTTTTCTACTCAATTAAAAGAAATCGTTGTTTTATTTGTATTTTAGTAAGTTCATTGAGTGAATAAAGTTCTGTATTTTTACATAACTTTTTTATCATTTGCATAACACTAAAAGGCTTGTCCTTGTATGTGTATATGAGATATGTTCTGTATCTCTTTCCTGCCTTTAGAAATTTATTGAGGGACTTTTTTACACAAAGAAGAGGAACGCACCGTTCTATACTAATATCTTTAAAACTTTTTTACCTACCCCTATACCTAAAAAGCAGAATAGTTTTGTCTATTCCGCTTCTTTCTCATATATTGGTTTATGTCCTTCTAACTTCTTCACATTCATTTTATAAAACAATGGATCTATTGCCATTTTCCCAACTGTATATAATAAAATGTCAATTACTTGGTCTTTATCTTTAAAATCATTCTTTGTTATCTGTGTTCTATTCCATTCACTTATCTTTATATTTTCTATTGCTCTTCTAAATATTTCCTCTTCTAGTTTTTCTTTATTGTGTTTTGTATCTCTTAAAGTTTGGGCTTGTTCTAGTTCTTTTATTATTTCATCTTGTGGTAGTCCTTCCAGGTTTATCCTTTTTTCTGCTTCTTTCTTTTTCATTTCTTTTGCTTGCTCGAAAAAATCACTCATAATAAAGCCCCCTCTAATCCTCTTCTAGTGTTTCTACTTCTTCAAAGAAATTAAAAGCTGGATAAAATTTATAAGAACATTTAAAATAAGATTTTCCATTTCTATTTTTTAATCCTATTAAATTTACTTCTCTTGGTGTTTGTGCTTTTGCTTTGTTTATTTCTTCTCTTTTTTTATTTACATCTCCTTTTAAATCTTCCATTACTTTTAATTGTAATCCCATTACTACATCTGCCCCATATTCTATTGCTCCACTCTCTTTAAAAGAGGTAAAATCAACGGTAGTACTATAATTTTCACGATTAAAAGAGCATATTATAAATATTGGTATGTCATTATCTCTACTTATTCTTTTTAATTCTGATACATTGAAATCTACTTGTTGTTTCTCTGTCCACCTGTCATTTATAGGTCTTAATATCTGCAAGTAGTCTAATATTACTATTGGTTTATTTCCTGTTGTCTTTATATAGCTTTCTACATAATTTCTAATGGTTTTTACAGTCATATCAAAGTTACCCTCTACTATTATTGTGTTGTTTGCTATTTCTTGATAATCTCTAACCGCTTCTATTGTAATATCTGCTATATCAGTATTTTGCATTATAGACAAACTTGTTTTAGCTTCTTTTGGATTTATTAAAAATGTTTGTCTACTTACACCTTTTGCTACTAACTCAAATTTACTTTGTTCTAAACTAAAAAATATTACTTTTTCCCCTCTACTTGCCATTTGGTCTGCTAATTGGTGTATATATGTGGTTTTTCCTAATGAGCTTATTGCTCCTAAAACATATAAACCAGGATAAACCCCATTTATTTTCTTGTCTAATTCTTTAAATCCTGTTGACCTTCCTTTATAGTTGTTCATCTTGCTTATATCATTTAAAAAAGAATTGTTTATATAGTTTAATATAGTTTCTTTATGGTATGGGTTTAACTCTTGTTTAAATGCTTCTAAATTGCCACTAAAAGATACAAACCACTCATTTATGTCTTTATATTCCTTTGGTATTTGTAACACCTTATAGCTTATTTTCATTTCTTCTAGTGCTGTTTTCATTTCATTTGTTGCTTTTTCTCCTGCCTCATCATTATCAAAACATAGTATGTAATTATAACTAGAAGCGGTTTTGATATGTTTTTGCATATATTCAATAAATTTATTTACTTGACTTGTACTATTTAATGCTATGGCTTTTTTGTCCGCCTCTTCTATACTTAAACCGTCGAATATTCCCTCACAAATATATATACTTTCATTCTTGCCATTCTCTTTTGTTATATATTCTCTATTAAAGGGTATTATTTCTCCTTTACTGTTCTTATACCTTACTGGGCTTGTTGGATCTATTGCCCTGCTTATATATGCTTTGGGTTTTCTATTCTCAAATATAGGAATAAATAGCCTTGCTTCCTTTCCTAAATTAGCAACAAACATATTATATTTATCTGCTATCTCCTTGCTTATTCCTCTTTTACTTACTACTTGCATTACATTATCAATATTTTTCTGCTTTATTCCTTCTTGTATAAAAGTAATAGTTTTCTCGAGTTCCTCTCGAGTTAAATTGTTGTTTTGTTCTTTTTCTTGCACTTTTTCCACCTCATTTTTTTGCCCTGTTTTTGCCACGTTTTTGTCTCCTTTTTGTCTTGTTTTTGTCTTATATTCTGTTCCTGTAATTTGATACAGTTTCTTTATTGCTTCTTCTGTTGAAAGATGTTCTATTTCTATGAAATAATCTATGATAGTGCCACCTTTACAACAACCATTAAAAGAAGAATAACTATTACTATCTGCATATATAGTAAAATGGTCTTTGCTTCCACAAACTGGGCAAGGGTTTAGTCTATATTCGTTATTGCCTACTCTTTCTATTTTACCTGTTGCACTTTGTTTTATATAATCTAATAGACTTACCTTTTGTTTTAATTCGTTTAAATCTTCCATATTCTTACCTCATTTCTTGATGTTTTTCTGATGTCTTTTTGATGTTCTTTATTTTTTTATGATATATCAATTAAAAAGAAATCTCTTTTGGTTTGTTTATATTATAGCAAAATGCAAAAATTAAATTTTGCATTTTTGCACTATTAATATATTTAATATATTTAAGCATTTTTTGACCTCGCAAATGCTTGTCCTTCAAGGCTTTTAAAAATCGTATGCTCATCGTTACCCCCCTTTTAGCTCATCGTTACCCCCCTTTTAGCTCATCGTTACCCCCCCTAAATTTTATAATTTCTTGTTTTAAAAAGATAAATTGTTTTTACTTTTATTTTTCATAATCACTTTTACTTTTTAGCTCACTGCTACCCCCCTTTTTAGAAAATAAAAAGAGTACCAAAGTACCCTTTTGAATGTTAGCAAATGTTAGCATTTACCTTAACAAAACTTAACATTTTTTCTTTTGTTCCGCTTCTTTTTTCTTGTAATATTGTTCTATGCAATATTTTTGTTGCCTCTTCTTTAATTGTTTTTGTGCTTCTTTGCATTTTTCTAGTGCTTCTTGTAATTCTTTTGACATTTTATTGCTCATATAATACCCAGCTCCTTCAAGTGATTTAGTTCTGCTTTTGTATCTATTGTAAAGTCTTTGCTTGCTTCATTTTCAAACCTTTTTAACTCTTCTTCACTAGGTGTTGGCTCTAATAAAGAGCATTGCATATTAACAAGTCTAGTACCGTTATTTAATGTAATACTGCTGATAAATTTGTATTTATTGCCCATTCTTATATGTATTGTATTTGTTTCTTTCTCTATAATCATTATATCGTCTCCCTTCCTTCCTTATCTAGTTTGTATGTCTTTTCAATAAAGTTTTTCATATCTATTTGTTTATTTAAAAGCAATGTATGTATGTTATATAAAAAGGTTTGCAACCTATCAAAACTATTTGCTTTTGTGTATAAATCCTGTGTATTAGGTACATAGTAATCTTCTATCACATACCATAACATTGTTGTAATTTCTTCTAGTTCTATTTCGCTTTGTTCTAGTTTACTAAAAGCTTCATTGTTTTTTATTTTTTCTATCATTTCATAACCCCCTTAAAAATTAACATTTATTAACCTTTTTATTGATATTTTAATTATTCTGTGCTATACTTTGTTTAGTAGATATTTCCTTAATCGGAAATGTGGGCTTTGACAATTCGCCGTTGTTATTGCCCTTTTTTTATGTCTTGAAAAATCTACTAAAACAAGTTATAATATATTTACCTTTCGTAAAAGGTTGTTTAATAATGAGCTTTAACAAGTGCCTGTTTGTTATGGCTCTTTTATTATTTGCAATATTTGACCTTCATAGATATTTGAATTATCCATATTATTTAATTTCTTAATGTCATAGATATATTGTCTTGGATCTTCATTTTCTGCTTTGTATTCCTCTGCTATGCTCCAAAGAGTTTCGCCATTGCTTACTGTATATGATATTATTTTCGCTTCTTCATTTGACTTTGCAACACTTATGTTGGAAAGTGCAATTAAAAGGAATATTATTATTGCCATACTTCTTATAAACTTAAATTTATTTTTTATTCTCATATTTTCCACCACCTTTCTTTTGAAAATTTAAGATAATATATAAAATTTGGCGAGGGATACATTATCTTTTACATAGATATGGTTATATTAGCCCTTAAAATCAATTTTAAGCGATTTTTTTATTTTAGGTATATAACTTGTCGTCTAACTATAATTAAAGGCAATATAACCCATTTATGGCTTAATTAAGAAGAGGGATTTTGACAAGTTCTCTTTTTATAACTAAACATCTACATTCTTTATGATTTATTGATACTTTTTTAATTGATATAGACTTTGTCTTTTTTGTTTCCTCTTCTCCTGGTGGTATTAAATAACCACGATTAAGAAGTAGATTATATAAGGCTTGTCTATGTACTGGATTATCTGAAAAGTTTTTGTATATATCATAAGATTTTTGACCTATTATTGAGTAGGTAAACATATCATAAACCCCCAATAATTCGCCTGGTCTTGTTTCATTTGTGCTTTTATGTTTTAGATAGTATTTTTTGCTATCTAGGGCTTGTTTTAAGGCTGTAAAATAATCGTTTAATATACTTTCTTCACTTACCTTTTTAAATGGCTTATTTGCCTTTTCTAGTGTTTCTATTCTCTTCTCTAATTGCAATATTGTTGTATTTCCTTTTAGTAGTCCTTCCATTTTATTAAAAGCCTTTATATATGCTTCTTTAAATTGCATTGCCTTTGCACCAGTAAACCCCATTGCAAGTATTGTAAATCCGTCTTTTGTCATTAGATATTCTGGTCTTAATTCGCCTTTTTTATCTTTGTAATTAACCAGCACAAAATTGTGCTCGTTAAATTCTTTACTACAATTTAGATTTTGTATTGTTCTTAAAACTGTCTTATGTTGTTTTCCAAAGTAGTCCGCTACTAATCTACTACTTGTTACTGCCTGGTTGTTTCTTTCAAAAACTATTGTTAAATCTTCCATTTTTTACACCTCTTTTCAAAACTTTATTGTGTATTTTGTTTTATTATAGTTTCATTATAAACCCTATTGAATAATATGTCAATACTTTTTTGAAATTTTAATAAATATTTTTATTCACTATTGCATAATTTGTTTTATTATAGTATAATACTAATTGAAAGAAGGTGTTAAAAATGAATAAAGAAGAAATGACAAATATAAGAAATGAAGTAAAATCCAAACTTGCTGAAAGTGGATATAGTTTAACTGATGTTGTTGAACAGATGAATAAAAATAGAGATGAAGACCACAAAACAACAACTCAAAACATATCTAATAAGCTATCAAGAGGAACAATAAAATATAGTGAGATTAAGGAAATTGCTGATATAATAGGATATAAAATAAAATGGGTAAAAGAAGCGGAATAGATATGGGCTAGTAAAACACGAGGTCATTACTAATGAGGTCATAGATCCAGTTAAAAGAGAACTCTTTTTAAGGACTGCAAAATCTGCAAATACTCTTTTTATGGAGTTCGGAAAGTTCGCATAAACCTAATACACAAAAACGGTGCAATTTCTTTTTTTAATTGCTTTTAAGGACTTGCAAATATTGCAATGTTTTTTTATAGTGTCGGAGTTATAACCTGTACTACCAAAACGGTACTGGCTATGTTTAACATAGGTCGTTATAAGTATTTTTCAAAAAATGAATAAAAATAAATAATTTTGATAATAATAATATAAAATTGTATACAAACTGTTGACAAATGTATACAATATATTATATAATGTATACAGATAATAAAAAAGGAGTGATTAAGATGTCTACTGTAAGAATAAATGATAATATAAAAAAAGAAGTTACCCCAATACTAGAAGATTTAGGATTATCTTTAAGTGAAGCTATAAACATATTTTTACATCAAATAAAATTAAATAACGGTATTCCTTTTGATTTAAAAAGAAAAGGTATTGTAGAATTAAATGACGGATACGGCTCTTATATATGTGAATACGGACACTTGCACGATTATAGCAAAATGAATTTTAAAGAACTAGAAGAAGAGGCAAGAAAAAACAAGTCTTATGATAATGTTGAAGAGTTAATGAAAGATATAGAAGAGGAATAGGAAATATGTATAAAATAGAAGTAACAAACAGATTTAAACAAAGTTTAAAGAAAGCTAAAAAAAGACGGTATAAATATGAAATTAATTACTGATGTAATAGATATGTTATCAAAAGGGGAAACATTGCCAGAAAAATATAAAAACCACCCATTAAAGGGAGAATTAAAAGGGTACTATGACTGTCATGTACTACCAGATCTTGTTTTAATTTATAAAATTGAAAAAGAAAGATTAGTGTTAATATTATTTGATATAGAAACACATTCTAATTTATTTTAA
>CALVVB010000070.1 GCA_944363735.1 uncultured Bacilli bacterium
AGTTAAGGGGGAAGCGGTTGGAGAGGCGGTCATTTATGACGCGGTGGATAAAAGGTTCTATCCGGTCGCAGAGGGTGAACGGCAGATTGGGGATTACGTATTCCAGACCGCATACGAACAGGGAAACTATGAAATACAAATAGAATATGTGCGCTGAATACCAGCGTATCTGAGCAGGAGATCAAGATGGTTTCCTGCTTTTATTATGGGAAAAAAACAGGAGGAATTTCTATGTGGAATATGATTGCACACTTTTTCAGTTTTACCGCAGGCATGACAGCAGGTGTGATCCTGATGTGTCTGCTGCAGGTCGGAAAGCAGGAGGATGAATGGATGGAACAGTTAGAGAAGAGTGAGGAAGAAGGGAGTGAGAAAGAGTGAAGTTAGTGGTCGCAGAAAAGCCCTCTGTCGCTATGGCTTTGGCGTCAGTCCTGGGAGCAGACGATAAAAAAGACGGATATCTTGAGGGGAATGGTTATCTTGTAAGCTGGTGCCTGGGGCATCTGTTGGAACTGGCACAGCCGGAAGAATATGGAGAACAGTATGCCAGGTGGAATTACGGCGACCTTCCGATCCTGCCTGAGACGTGGAAATATCAAGTGCCGCAAGAGAAGAAAAAGCAGATCTCGCTTCTTTGCCGACTGATGAAAGAGAAACGTGTGGAAAGTGTGGTGTGCGCTACAGATGCCGGGCGGGAGGGGGAACTGATCTTCCGGCTGGTCTATGAGTATGCACAGTGTAAAAAGCCGATGGAGCGTCTCTGGATTTCCAGTATGGAAGATGCTGCCATCCGGGAGGGCTTTGCACATTTACGGCCGGGAAGGGATTATGACAGGCTTTATGATGCGGCAGTGTGCCGGGCAGAGGCAGACTGGCTGATCGGGATCAATGCAACCCGGCTCTTTTCTGTTTTGTATGGCACCACCCTGAATGTAGGGAGAGTTATGACGCCCACACTGGCGCTTCTGGTACGGCGGGAAACAGAGATCAGGGATTTTATAAGCAGTCCGTACTATGTACCGGAGATCGACTGCGGAGACTTTACCGCAGTTGGGGAAAAAATGACGGAGAAAAAGGATGCTGAAAAGATCTGCGGGGAGTGTAATGGGAAATCCGCTGTTGTCCTGGAAGTGGACAAGCAGATGAAAACCATACAGCCGCCTAGACTTTATGACCTGACTACCTTACAGAGGGAATGCAACCGGATCTATGGGTATACAGCGCAGCAGACGCTGGATTATCTACAGTCTCTTTATGAAAAAAAGTTGGCGACCTATCCCCGGACAGACAGCCAGTTCCTGACCGACGATATGCAGGATACAGCAGAGGAGCTGGTGCACTGGATGCGTGAACATCTCCCATTTGGAAGCGGATGCCAGGGAGAACCTGAGCTTGGCCGTGTGACGGACAGTCAGAAAGTAACAGACCATCATGCGATCATTCCCACAATGGAGATTGCCAGACAAGAGCTGTCAGAACTGCCGTCCGGTGAGAAGAATGTACTTCTTCTGATTGCCATGAGGATGCTTTGTGCGACAGGAAAAGCGCATTGTTATGAAGCGGTGAGGGTAGAGATCGGCTGTGCCGGACACACATTTACGGCAAAAGGAAAGAGTGTGCTGAGGGAAGGCTGGAAAGAAACGGAGCGTCTTTTCCGGAACAGTCTGAGACAGAAAACAGAAGAAAAGGAAAAAGAAGATACAACTCTGCCGGAACTGTTGAAAGGACAGTTATTTGAGCCGGTAGAAGCCAGGATCAGGGAAGGAAAGACAAGCCCGCCGAAACACTATACGGAGGATTCCCTTCTGGCGGCGATGGAAACGGCAGGGGTGACAGATATGCCGGAGGATGCAGAGCGGAGAGGGCTGGGAACCCCGGCCACACGTGCGGCGATTTTGGAGAAGCTGGTTTCTGCCGGATTCGTAGAGAGAAAGAAGAAGCAGCTGGTCCCGACAGAAAAAGGAACGAATCTGATTACAGTCCTTCCGGAAGAGATAAAATCTCCCCTGCTTACTGCCGAGTGGGAAGCACGGCTGAAAGAAGTGGAGCACGGAGAAATGGCTCCGGAAGAGTTTATAAAAGGGATTGCGGAAATGAGCCGCTATCTGGTGGAAACCCATAATGCTCCGGAGGAAGAATTTGCAGAGCTTTTTCCGAATACAAAAAACGGGAGGGAGGCCGTAGGTACATGCCCCAGATGCGGAGCTCCTGTGTATGAGAATAAGAAAGGCTTTTTCTGTGATAACAGGGAATGTACCTTTACGCTCTGGAAAGAGAACCGTTTCTTTTCTGAGAAGAAAAAAAGGATCACAAGGTCTGTTGCTGCGGCTCTGCTGAAAGAGGGGCGTATCTTTCTGCCCGGGCTGTATAGTAAAAAGACTGGCAGAACATATGATGCTGATGTGGTGATGGAGGATACCGGGGATAAATATGTAAATTTCCGTCTGGAATTCCCTGAGAAGAAAGGCAGGAGAAAATGAGGGAGCTTACTCGCAGAGAGCGGGCGAAAATCCGGCGGATGGTGACAGGGCAGTGCGCAAACTATGACAGCCAGGAGCAGATTTGCCTGACTCTGGACGGCCCGTGCTATATGTTGCATAAATGCTGGACAGGTGGGGCATGTCGGTATTTTTGTGAGGCGCTGCTTCCGACAGATCCGGAACTTGCCCTGGCTGTTACCGGGGAAGATACATCCATGAGACAGAAAATATGCCCGGTCTGCGGGAAAGCCTATCTTCCTGTTACGAGCCAGGCATATTGTTCTGAGGTCTGCCGGAGCTATGCCAGGCGGAAATCTGAGCGGGAACGGAAACGCAGGGAACGGCTGAAAAAGAGATAGAGGATGTCCGCAACTTAAAGAAAAAGAGGCAGGATTTATAAGACTTTCCAGATTTGGTTCATAGGATTATGGAGAAGAGTATGCCTGCCTTTTGAAATGAGCATAAGTTGCGGACAAATTTAGTATTTTGAGCGGAGGTGAATGATTGAAAGTCCAAACAATTACAACAGAAGAAATGCGCAGGAATGATGCGGGAGAGGGCCTGATCCTGCAGGGATGCGGCGGAGACTTACAGGAATGGGTAGACGGGATCAACGACATGTTGACAGAGAGCGGAATTTTGAAAAATGATACAACATTTGAAAATGTTTATAAATTTGAACATGACGGGCTGGTCTGTCTGCTTTTTCCTTTTAGAGATGTAGATCTGGATATGGGAAGGCTTGCAATCTGGAGATTGCAGACAAGAGAGACTTTTGGAAGTATGTGGCTTTCGGATTTTGTGGACAATTATCTTGGCGGTCCACTGGAGGAAGTACATGAAGGAAAAATCGGGGAGTATGTAAATATTACAGGCTCTTATGAAGAGCGGGAAGAAAGAAATCCTATGGTGGAGATCCGCTCTGCTGTACACAGCAATTATGTGGGAATGGTTGCTATGCTGGGAGTGGATAACAGGGTGTATCTTGGCAGGGAAGAGAGATATTATCATCAGGAAGATCAGCCGGCATATTATGATAACCGGGATGGTTCCCTGTGTTTTGTCAGTGATCAGCCTGATATGTATTATTTTCTTTACGGGGAAGGATGGACGCATACTCAGGCAGAGATGCTGGAGCGGGGGCTTACCATGAAGCAGTATGAAGAATTCGCAAGGATACGGGGAGAAGTGCTGTCGCAGTTTACATCTCGTCGTGAGATCCTTTTTGCAGGGGAACCCTTCCGGGAGCCGGAAAACTATCTGAGAGATGTAGAGCTTTATGTGGAAGGTCAGACAGGAAACTATAATATGATCGATGGACGGATCAATAATATTCCGGCCGGGCAGGAGGAAAGACAGGAAAGACCGTCTCTGTT
>CALVVB010000071.1 GCA_944363735.1 uncultured Bacilli bacterium
GCTGGAAATGGAACGGATATAGACTATCTTTAGGCGGAACATCCGGAGTGGCGCTGTTCTCCTTTCTGGAAAGACACCCCGAGATCCTGCGGGTTACACTCTATATGGATAATGATCTGGCAGGCCTTGTCAATGCACGGAAGATCAAATTTGCACTGCGTAAGGATCCCAGATTTAAGCATATCCGGGTAGGGATCAATCCTCCCCGGACAGGAAAAGATTACAATGAGAAACTGCTGTGCAGATTACAGCAGATAAAAGAAGATCCCGATGTGAGCCGCCAGAAAGAGGCGGCCATTTCTATTTAGGAGGAATTTCAGAGATGATGAAGAAAGAGAATACTGCGCTGCATCTGATCGCAGAAGCTGCCCGGTGCCCGGACTATGGTCCGGATATGGTTAAGGCTTTGATGGAGAAGCTGGATATGAATGAGAAAGGTTTTGCCCTGCTGATGAATGTCACTCCTTCCACGGTTCGGCTGTGGACAAGCGGGGCAGCGCAGCCGTCCGGAACTGCGAAACGTCTGATGCAGATCTTTGAAACAGCACCGGAGACGGTGGGCAGGATAGCCGGGGAGAAACCGATGTCCGGGAGGATAGAAGAATGAAGGAGCAGGAGAGAGGGCAGCTTGTGGAAAATGAACAGGTAAAAGAAGTCATGGCACTGTTTCAGGAAAATAAAACGCCGGGTGCGGAGGAATTTGCTCAGCTGATCAGTTATGTGGGTGAGATGGAGAACCGGCTTGCTGAGGCTGTGGGTGAATTAAAAAATATGCGTCAGGAGATGCAGGAGGCGCAGAGCCATTCCCTGAGAGCAGTTATGCAGAAAAGCTGCCGGGCAATGGAAGAAAGTATTGCAGATATGAGAAGCAGGCTGAATGATCTGAAAGATAAGATCGTGAGCGGCTGCCAGAATATCCTTTCAGATTTTAAGCAGAGAGGCGTGGACGCGCTGGATGGGATTACCCGGTTCCTTGGTTTAAAGACGATGTTGGAGGGAATCAGGGAGACGGCAGACAAAAGCATTCAGACAAGTAACCGGGCGATTTCCAGAGTAGAGTCATTCAGTGCAGAGTTCCATGAGACAGGACGGCATCTGAAAAATATGGGGAGAGTTCTTCGTGGAAAGGAGCTTTCCGAAACTGCAAAAGAAAGCGGAAAAGCTGCCGGTGCGCTGAAAGCTGTGATCCGGGCGGAGAGAACCTGTGTTTCGGCAATCCGCAATGGCGCAGAAAAGTCTCTACAGAGTCTGGGGCGGCTGGAAAAGGCTGCACAGAGACCTTCGGTACTGAAAGCGATGAAAGATCAGAAATTGCAGATGGATCAGGAACCAGTACGGACTGTTCCGGCAAAGGACCGGGAAAGCCGGTAGAAGGGAGAATGAAAGATGATGCAGGAAGCACTGACGAGGATCTACTACATTTCAGAAGTGGATCTGACGGATTTTATTTATAAGCTACACATAATGTGTGGTGATTATACGGAAGATGTGGAGCGCAATATGAGTTCCCTGATGAAAGGTCACGGAACAGACCTGATCGCAGTGATGGGAAACGGGCGTCTGCGGCTAGGAGATGCAATGGATGCGTATTGTTCCACCGGAAAGATCCAACAGACAATTTTTACAAGAGAATATGAAGATGGCCGTGCGTTCCTGTTCCATATCATGGAAGAGAGGTACGGTCATTTTTATGGCGAAGTTCTGCTGACCGATGTAAACACGCTGCGTCAGGATATCAGAGGTGTGATCCAGTATCCTTCCGGCGTCAGTATCGTGGACAGCGGAGGAGAACAGACAGAGATCAGTCTGGAGGCATGGATGACAATGCGGCTTTGTGAAAAACTGGAACTGCGAACCTGGGGATTCCGTTACCGGGAAGACCAGACCGGTCTGATCCAGGTCCATCTTTTAGAAATTTTTGACGTATGGAGAAAACTGGCGGTCCAGGTTTCGGATGAATATATCCAGCATCAGCTGAACATGGAATATATGCTGGATGCAGAAAATTCGGATCCTGATATGATCAGGATCCCGATGGAGACGGCAAAGCAGCTTCTGCTTTACGGAGACTGTCCGGTGTACCGTCTGTACCCGTATGATCCCGAGCAGCTTCCGGCGATCGCGGCATTCACATGTGGACTCTGGTATCAGGAAGAACAGGAATTTGCCGTCATGCCGGAAGACGCAGGCGCTTTGAACCGTCTGGCGCAGAGGGAAGCCGACGTCTTTTTAAGAAACCGGATCCGTGAACGGGATGCAGGGCGGAATTATTATGACAAGTGGAAGTGAGCGAAGTTGGAGGTGAAAAACGATAGCAAAGAACATACAGCATGAAGACTTTGGTGAGAAGATCGGCGGCGCAAAAAAGGATTTGTGGAAGAGCAGGGGGCTGTACACAGATGATCTGGAAAGTATGAACGAAAGGGAAGCGGAGAAGTACGTCAAAAAAGATAATATCTGGAAAAAGCCGGACTATCAGGCAATGATTGACGAAGGTATCCCGCTGGGCGTCGTTTATTATATCAAGAAAGTAAGAGACTGCCTCCCCGCGTCGCCCCGATATCCGTATGGCGACAACACAACGGAAAAAAGGCTTGCCAGACAGAAAGAATATATTGAAACTGTCCGACAGCTGGAGGCTGTGATGAAAGATGTCCGGACCGTAGAAGATGCGATGAAGGCCTGCGACAGATTTATGGTCGGTAATGGCTATCTGAGCAGAGTTCCGATAATGGGCGGCAGTGCGCGGTATATGGTGGAAAAGAAAGGGCGGGATAATCCGTCAGTTACAGACAAACTTTTTACAACTTTGCACATCCGTTCTACAGATCAGTTTGAGTGGCACTTTACAAAAAAGGCGCAGAGCGAGCAGTTTGGCGTACCAAAAGAGAGAAAAGTTCCGCGGGGGTATTCGATCCGCTATTATGACGGAGAAAACGGTTATTCAAGATCCGGGGAATGGAAGCCGGATACCTATTATGTGACGAAAGGGTATCAGATCCTAAAAAATAATCTGGCGACATGGGATGAGGCGCTTCACTGGGCGCAGGAAAAAGCAAAAGACCGTGGGCGCGGCGGGAAAAAGAGGTTTGTCCCGGAGCAGCTTTCCGGAGTCAGGCGGAATGGTCCGGATTATCGCAATGGCCAGGATATTACAGGAAAGGATTATCTGGATACGTTTGGATTCCGGGGCGGCGAGTTCGGAAACTGGATGAACCAGAACGACCGGCAGGCATCTCTTAATATGGGATTTGAAGCATTGAAAGATCTGGCGTCAGCGTTGAAGATCAGCGACAGGGATATCTCCTATCAGGGTACGCTTTCCATTGCTTTTGGTGCCCGCGGCAGCGGAAATGCAGCGGCTCATTATGAGCCGCTCCGGAAAGTGATCAATCTGACAAAGATGCATGGGGCAGGTTCACTCGCACATGAGTGGTGGCATGGCTTAGACGATTATTTAGGCGTAAAGATGGGAGCTGGGGAGATGCTTTCCGAAAAACCTGGAAGCCACCCTCTTTTCCGTAAGCTGGAAAGTGTTATGAAATATAAGCTGGAGAGCCCGGAACAGGCGCAGGAGCGGGCAGAACAGGAAATGTGCAGGGCAAAGAAAAACGCAGAAAGAGTGTTGGATGATGCTGTTTCCTCTTCTCTGGATCAGAATGGAAATAAAACACAGAGGGAACAATATACCGAGCTCAAGGCGGCATTTTTATCAGGGCAGCCAGGAACGGTTGAGAAGATCAATGACCTGAAAAAAGAGGTAAGCGGACGGATGATCCCGAAGACTGACAGGGGGATGCTAGAGGCTTACGAGCGGATCCTTCATGGGATGTCTGAACAGAAGACTGTGAAGCCCAGGCAGATTAAGACAGATTATTACCAGAATTCGATCAGAATGGGAAAGGAATATGGGAAAGATGGAGGATACTGGGATTGCAACGCAGAAATGAGTGCAAGAGCCTTTGCCTGTTATATCAAAGATAAGCTGCCTTATCGTTCGGACTATCTGGTTGGTCACGCAGAGAGTGCGGTTGCTTTTAGCAGCGGAGAGAATGGACATCTGGATATTATCAAGGCTTATCCCGAAGGAGAGGAACGCAGGGCGATCAATGCCGTGTTTGATGAAATCGTGGCGGAGCTGAAACTACAGAATATCCTCACCCACGAAGAGAAAACACAGCCTCTGGATATCAGTGGGATACGCGAGGCATCGGATGGACAGCTGTCTATGTTTGGATCGGAACGGAGCTCTGTGATCGACCGATTGGCAGCAGGGAAAAGCGTAAAGACAAAATCGGAATATATGACTGCGGCGAAAAAAACGGAGCCGGAGCTTTAGAATGGGAGGTGGAGACAATAGAAGAGAAGAATCATTTTGTTGCGCATCGAACAGACCGTTTAATCGAAGGAAAAGAAATCCGGCTTGAACATTCCGTAATCTGCGAAAATCAGGATATTTCAGATCTGGTCAGCCAGGGAAAAGAGAAAATAAAAGCGATGTGCGCAGAAAGCATCCGTGATGAGAAGAAAGCCTTTGAGATTGTAAAAGCGGCGGCAAAAGAGTGGGAGAAGCAGGCGGCAGTTACCCAGCAGTATGAGCAGGCATTGGAATATCTTGATACTCCGGAAGTAAAACATACAGGAAATCAGTGGGTAAAACGGTCTTCTGGTACAGGAGAAGAAATCAGTAACCGTGTGTATAAAATGAAAGTCTGGATTCGGGAGAGAAAAAATCTGGACAGCCTGACAAGAGATAAAAATCCTACAGTCTGGTATGTCAGCTGGCAGGTGTCGCTGAATTCCCCGGTAGAAGGACCGGAAGGTCCGGCAGTGATCGACGGGCGGATTAAGATGCGGTTTATGGACAGAAATGAAGCAAGCGAATATCTGGAAGGTCAGAAAACGGGATATGCGCACTTCTTTAAAGAAATCTCACCGCCTGTACCAAAGGAATATGAAAATATGTTTTCGGTGAATGGTGTACTGCTTCCGGGATATCAGACAGAAGAAAGTGAGCCGGAACAGAAAAAATCTTCTGTGATGGATCAGCTAAAAGAGAGCGGAAAAGATATGGGAAAATCAGGCCGTCCGGTATCTGATAAAAAGAAAGAACCGGAAATAGGATGAAAGGTGGTACGGATTGGAAGTCAGGAAGTTTTATGATCTGAATATTCGCGGAGACTGTCTGGATCCAGGTGGAAAATTAAGGATAGATCATGGGATCACATTTCGTTCCGAGCGGGCAGTCCTGTCGCCTTTCGTAGAAACTTCATTGGAGGAGTTGAAGCGTCTCAGGGGAAAAAGTGCAGCTGTGGAACAGAATATCTTTGAACGTATGAAAGAGTTGGCAGACGAATGGGAACGGACCGCGGCGGTTACGACGCTGCTGGATCATGCAGTTGATTATCTTTCTGTACCAGAGGCAGAACATACAGGTAACCAGTGGAGACAGGATAAGAACAATACGAACTGGATGGAGATCAGCAACCGTGTATATAAAATGTGGTATATGATCTGGGTAGAGACAGAATATGATCCGAAGACAAAAGAGAATGTGCCTGCCGCGGCGTACGTCACATGGAATGTGAGTCTGAACAGCCGGAAAAGGGAGGTAAAATTAGCCGGGCAGGTTGAGAAAAGGTATCCGGATAGAACTGCTGCGATGAAATATGTGGAAGGGCGGAAGAAAGCATATGCACATTTATTCAGAGAAATTTCCCCGCCGATCCCGAAGGAATATGCAAAAGAATTTGAATATAACGGGCTGCTCCTTCCGGGGTATACGGTAGAGGGGCAGGAACCTCACAGGGCAGAGCATACCGCCGCCGAGATCTTAGAATCTATGGCAGGCGGTATTTTTGCGGAGCGTGAGAAGAAAGCCTCTATACTGGGGAAATTATCCGTGAGGAAGGATCAGAAACAGGCAGCAGTTCTGACAGGAACGGAAAATAAAAAGAAGGAGGCGGCTGTGCGATGAAAGTGTTAATGATAGAACCGGGGAAAGTTCCTTATGAGACAGAAATCGAGAACAGTCTGCGGGCGATGCAGGAAGCAGTCGGAGGCAGGATCCAGACAGTAGAATTTTCAGATGATCCGGCAGTCCTTATCTGCAATCAGGAAGGAAAGATGAAAGGGATGCCTTTGAACCGGCCGCTTCACGACAGCAGAGGGGAAGTATATGATATTATTGCCGGGAGGTTCTTTATTGCAGGAGCAGGAGAAGATGACTTTTGTGATCTTCCGGATCATCTGCTGAAAAAATATGAAGAAGAATTTCATCAGCCGAAGCAGTTTAAAAGAGTGGCCGGAAGAGTCCTGATCATGAATCAGAAAGAAGAAAATCCTCTGAGCGGATACCAGGGCGATAAAGAGATACGTCTGAGTGAATCGAATCATCTGGCCTTTGAAGTAGATAAATTCCTGAGGCAGAACAGTCAGGCTTATGATGAAATGTACAGCAATCCGCAGGCAGAAAGAGAAAAAATCGCGCGGGATCTGCTTGATGGGAAGACGTGGAAGGTGAGGATGTGCATTGCGACAGCAGTGCAGGAGGAATATCTGGCAGAGGAAGCTGCACCCTTACATAGGATGATTTCTGATTATGAAAAGAGATACGGGATCAATACCTATTCCATCTATCAGCTCAATCTATCTTACAGCACAGATCCGTACCGTTTTATGCCTTTTAGCTGGTTGCAGGAGAAAGGGCTTTCGGTTGAAAGGGAGAATTATCAGATGGTCTACTCGGCGGAGCTGACGCCCGGAGATACGCTGCATACGATCTTTGAAGACCTGAACCTGGATATTCCGGCAGATTATAGAGGTCATTCCCTTTCTGTATCAGACGTCGTTGTTTTCCATGAGTATGGAAAGGAACGAGCGTGGTATGTGGACAGTATCGGATTTAAGGAGCTGCCGGACTTTTTTAAGAGAGAAGGGAAAGAGAAAGAAAATAACCGTAATCTTTCTGTGAAAGAGCAGCTTGATAAAACAAAAATGCAGGCTGCGCAGGCGGGGAAAAGGGAAAACGTGCAGAAGAAAACACCGGAAAGGAGCTGATGTGAAATGCTGATGGCAGCGAAAGACGCTTATCTTCTGCTGGTACAGCCGGATGATGTGATGATCAGTCCGCGGGAAGTGGACGAGACACTTGGAACAATGATCTGTTTCCATCCCCGTTATGCCTTGGGAGATCATCATAATTATATAGATCCTGACGATTTTCTCAGGGAAATGTATCTGAATACAGTCGGACATGATGAAAAGGGTATGAAGCGGTATGAATGGATGGTCAATGCGATTTGGAGCAGGAAAATGACCGGACCAAACCGGAATGAGCAGGCAGTAGCGGAGACTATGCTGAATGTGATCTCAAAAAAATATATCATGCTGCCGCTGTATCTCCTTGACCACAGCGGTCTGGCTATGAGGACAGTCAGTTTTCACGATCCCTGGGATAGTGGACAGGTGGGATGGATCTATGTATCAAAGGAAGATGCCCTCAAAGCATTTGAAGCAGCAGAGATGACGCCAAAGATCAGGGAAATGATAAAAAAAGCTCTGCGGGATGAAGTTGAAATTTATGATGCGTATCTCCGCGGAGAGTGTTACGGATATGAGTTGTATGAAAAGGGTGAGCTGAAAGAGAGCTGCTGGGGATTTATCGGCGATATGGATGAAGTCAGGAAAAGGATTGCAGAACAGCTTCCAGATGACTGTAAAGATCTGGTGGATCAGTTGGAAGAGAGGATCCGGCCACAGTCGGTTATCAAAACCTTTCTTCAACAAGCGAAGATGCAGATTGACCAGGCGGCGAAGTCAGCAGGAGATAAACCAAAACAGCAGGCTTTTGAGATTGCGAGATAACAGAATGGAAAGGAAGGAGGACATAGTTGCAGGAAGACATTGAACAAAGAACCGTGTCTATTACGGTTCAGGCGGCAAAGCTGTCCGGACGTGTCCTGAAGTCAGCGATTGCAGCTGCGCTTCGGAAAATGGAGCAGCAAAGGACAACACCGACAGTCGGACGCAACAGTATGAAGCGGCTGGCGGGAAGAGACGGCGGAACGAATACGATCGACGTACCAGGCAGGATCCGGTCCTTTGAACGGTATGCCAGGAAATATCAGGTCCGTTATCATATTGAAAAAAATATATCTACGACGCCTCCGTCATGGACTGTCTATTTTAAAGCGAACCAGGCTGATGCCGTGACCGCTGCGTTCAAGGAATATACGAGGAAAGATCTTACCCGGACAAAAAGACCGTCTCTGCTGGCACAGCTTAGTAAATTTAAGGAACTGGCACAGGCGCTCGGCCGTGACCGCGTGAAGAACAAGGAGCACGGAGGTCCGGAGCGATGAAAGTGGATCGGGAGGCGCTTAAGCGTCAGCTGATCCTGAACCTTCCCTATCTTTTATTCCTTTTGATATTTGCGAAGGTCGGACAGGCCGTCCGGCTTGCTCCCGGAAACGATATGCCACAGAAGCTCTTAGGGCTGGGGATTGGTTTTTCGCTGTCTTTCCAAAGTATCTGGCCGGGAGCAGCGACTGACTGGCTGGTCGGCGTGTGCGGGATGGCGGTCATGCGTCTTGCTGTATATCTGAAAGGAAAAGATGCAAAAAAGTATCGGAAGAACGTAGAGTACGGAAGCGCCAGATGGGGAACAAAAGCGGATATCGCGCCATTTATGGATCCGCAGCCGGAGAATAATATTATCCTGACACAGACGGAGGGGCTGATGATGTCAGGAAGACCGAAGAATCCGGCATATGCAAGAAACAAGAATGTTCTTGTGGTCGGCGGTTCCGGAAGCGGCAAGACTCGGTTTTTCATAAAACCGAACCTGATGCAGCTCCACAGTTCCTATGTGGTGACAGATCCAAAGGGAACGGTATTAGTAGAGTGCGGAAAGATGCTCCAAAGAGGCAGCCCGAAGACAGGAAAAGACGGGAAACCGCTCAGGGATAAAAAAGGAAAGATCATCTATGAGCCATTCCGGATTAAGGTATTCAATACCATCAATTTTAAGAAAAGTATGCATTATAATCCTTTTGCGTATATCCATTGTGAAAAAGATATCTTAAAATTGGTGACAGTGTTGATCGCCAATACGAAAGGGGAAGGAAAAGCCGGGGATGATTTCTGGCAGAAAGCGGAGACGCTTCTGTATACGGCGCTGATCGGATATATCTACTATGAAGCGCCGGAGAACGAGCAAAACTTCTCCACGCTGGTCGAGATGATCAATGCAATGGAGGTCCGGGAAGATGATGAGTCCTTTAAAAATGCGGTTGATCTGCTATTTGACGCACTGGAGCAGAAAGATCCGGATCACTTTGCTGTGCGGCAGTATAAGAAATATAAGCTGGCGGCAGGTAAGACAGCGAAGAGTATCCTGATCAGCTGCGGAGCGAGGCTGGCGCCCTTTGATATCGCGGAAGTGCGTGAAATTACCATGTATGATGAACTGGAGCTTGATCTGGTGGGAGACCGGAAGACAGCTCTGTTTTTTATTATCTCGGATACGGATGCCACTTTCAATTTCCTTGTCAGTATGGCTTATACGCAGCTGTTCAATCTGCTGTGTGAAAGAGCTGATGACAAGTATGGCGGACGGCTTCCGGTGCACGTGCGCTGCCTGATCGATGAAGCGGCAAATATCGGGCAGATCCCGAATCTGGAAAAACTGATGGCGACGATCCGGTCCAGGGAGATTTCCGCATGCCTTGTATTGCAGGCGCAGAGCCAGTTAAAGGCACTGTATAAGGACAACATGGACACAATTATCGGGAATTGTGATTCCAGCCTGTTTCTGGGAGGCAAGGAAGAAACCACCCTGAAAAGCTGGAGTTCCCTTCTTGGGAAAGAGACCATTGATATGTACAATACAAGCGTTACGAAAGGAAATCAGGAGAGCCACGGCCAGAATTTCCAGAAGCTGGGAAAAGATCTGATGTCAATGGACGAGCTGGCTGTGATGGACGGCGGGAAATGTCTGCTGCAGGTCAGAGGCGTCCGGCCGTTTCTTTCTAAGAAGTATGACATTACAAAACATCCGAACTATCATCTTCTCTCTGATTACAATGAGAAGAATGCTTTCGATATTGAAAAATTTCTCTCTACAAGGCTTCATGTACTGCCGGGAGAAATGTACCAGAATTATGTAATTACGGCGGAAGAGCTGAAACAGTAGCCGGCGTAAGGAAAAGAGACAGAGATTTAAGCCCTGGGGATCGTGCACCCTGACGGCAGTTTCTCTGGTTTACCGAGAAGGAGGTGGCGGGCTGAGAATCCGTGACTCACCATGAAAACTGAATATCCGGCAGGGATGTCCCTGCCGTTTGTATGCCGCCTTTGTGCCTGGATATTTTCACTGCATGGAGGCGGCTTTTTTGCGTTTTATGTTCAAAGATGAAATATAGAATTACCGAAATAAAGGAGGAACTGAATGGAGTTTTTTTCGAGTGCTATTGATACCCTTCGTATTCTGGTTATTGCTCTGGGAGCAGGACTGGGAGCATGGGGGATCATTAACTTATTAGAGGGTTACGGAAATGATAATCCAGGTGCGAAATCACAGGGAATCAAGCAGCTCATGGCGGGAGCTGGCATTGCCGTTGTGGGTATGACGCTGATCCCTCTGCTGTCCGGCCTGTTCGGTTAATAGCCGATGGGCGGTCTGTTCGACTGGATAACCGAATGGATTAAAGAGGGGCTGATCGATGCGATCACCGGGCAGTATACGAATATTTTTGACTCGGTGAATACACAGGTTGCTGACGTGGCGTCTCAGGTAGGGGAGACGCCACAGGGATGGAACAGTGCTGTATTTACCATGATACAGACGCTTTCAGAAACAGTGGTCATTCCCATTGCGGGGATTATCCTGACATTCGTACTTGTGTACGAGCTGATCCAGATGATCCTGGAGAAGAATAACATGCATGAGTTCGATACCTTCAATATCTTCAAGTGGATCTTTAAGACATTTGTTGCCACATATCTGCTGACCAACTGCTTTACAATCGTGATGGCAGTCTTTGATGTGGCGCAGAGTGTGGTGGCGGACAGTGCGGGGGTGATCAACGGAAGTCTGGACGTCACTGCAGCTCTGGAGAATCTGGAAACGCAGCTGGAAGCAATGGGGATGTGGGAGCTGATCGGTCTGTGGCTGGAGACGAATATCATCAATCTATGTATGTGGATACTGTCTATTGTGATCTTTGTGATCGTATATGGCAGGATGATTGAGATTTATCTTTCCGTGAGCCTGGCGCCGATCCCGTTCTCTACAATGGTAAACCGGGAACTGGGGCAGATGGGGCAGAACTATCTCAGATCCCTGTTTGCACTGGGATTTCAGGGATTTCTGATCCTGATCTGTGTTGCGATCTATGCGGTGCTGGTGCAGTCTATCCCTGCATCTGATGATATCCACGGGGCAATCTGGGGCACAGCAGGGTATACGGTCCTGCTGGCATTTGCCCTCTTTAAGACAGGAACCTTATCCAAAGGAATTTTTAACACACATTAGTAATGAGTCAAAATGACAGGAGGAATTGATTTTATGAGTAAAACAAATACAGAAGCAAAAGTGCCGGAAACTCCGGCGCATGAGGGAAAGCAGGAAGGATTACAGCTGGACGTCCGGGTGAGGCCGATCGCGCCGATGGGAAATCTGCTTGCTTTCGGTAATGTGACGATCGGAGGCTGTTTTAAAATCGATGGATTCCGTATCTGTTCCGGAGATAAAGGGATGTATGTCAATATGCCCTCTACTCAGGACGGGAAAGGAAACTGGAAGGATGTCTGCTATCCGGTAACGGCAGAGTTCAGAAAGCAGTTATGCGATGCGTTGATCGAGGGATACAGCGTAGCGATTGAAAATCTCCAGGCAACCCTTGAAGCGACCAGGGGAGCAGCGGAAAAGCCGTCTGTTTCCGGATCATTAAAGGAGAACGCCGGTAAAGTCAAAAATCAGCCGGCGAAATCTGCTCCTGCAAAGACAGAGCAGGCACGCTGATCTTGAAAAGGCGAGGGAGCAGAAATATGGGGCAGGAAACAGATGAAAAATATGTGGAGCTGATTCAGCGTATAGGCAGTAATCTTTTCGAGGTCCAGGGCAGATTTTTGTCTCTGGATAAACAGGTAATGGCTCAGAGTGCGGAGCAGGTTGCAGTGTCTATGGAAATATACCGCTATATGATCAATCACTATAAGCCACAGCTGGAAGAGATGGAATTTCTTCTGCAGTATGAAAATCCGTTGGCGGTGATACAGAGTTACTGGCCGAAACCGGATCCTCTTTTAGGTCACACTGTTATGAAGAAGATCAGGGAAGATGCCCGTGCAGAATTGAAAGAACGTCAGGAGAAGGCGGCATCTCTTCATGGGAAACTCAAAAAATCTGCAAGGGATATCAAAAGGGAAAATGACAGAAAGAATAGTGGTAAGGAAAAAACAGGCCGGACGAGAGAGAAAGGACGGTGATTACAATGCCTTATGTGCCTGTGCCAAAAGACCTTGCCCGGGTGAAGACGAAGTTGGCGTTTAATCTGACAAAAAGACAGCTGATCTGTTTCAGCTTGGGCGGGCTGGCAGGGCTGCCCGTATATTTCCTGACACGCGGGGGGATTGGAAATTCAGCAGCGGTACTCCTGATGATCGGGGTAATGATGCCGTTTTTCTTTTTCGCCATGTATGAAAAGGATGGGCAGCCGGCAGAAAAGATCTTAAAGAATATACTCCGTCATAAGATCTGGCCGAAACAGAGGATCTATCGGACGGAGAACTTATACAGAGCGATGACACGGAAGGAGGGCTGTGAGATTGCCAAAAAGCAAACAGCAGGAGGCTCAGGAAAAGCGTCTGCAAAGAAATATCCGGCAGGCAGGAAGAAACAGGGCCAACGCAAAAAAAGGAGGGCATAAAGGTTCACGCACAAGGCCGCCGGGGAAGAATAAATCCATCTTCGGTCTGAGTGCGGATGCCCCGCAGACAGTCCAGCAGAGTATCCCGTACCGGGAGATGTACCGGGATGGGATCTGCCGGCTGGATGACAGGAGCTATACAAAGACAGTACAGTTTTACGATATCAATTATCAGCTGGCGCAGGCGGATGATAAAGCGCAGATCTTTGAGGGATACTGTGATTTCCTCAACTATTTTGACGCTTCAATCCATGTGCAGCTGACCTTCATTAACCAGAGAGCCAATATGCAGGATTTCTCCCGGAATATTGAGATCCCGGAAAAAGGGGATGCATATGACGGAATCCGCAGGGAGTACAGTGAGATGCTGAAAGGACAGCTCCAGAAAGGAAACAACGGTCTTACGAAAAGAAAGTATATCACGTTCGGGATCGAGGCGGATGACCTGCGCACGGCAAAGATGCGGCTGGAGCGGATCGAGACGGATGTGATCGCCAACTTTAAGACGCTGGGAGTAAAAGCCAATCCACTGAATGGCCTGGAGCGTCTGGAGCTTCTGCACAGCCAGTTCCATCCGGACGGTCAGGAGAAGTTTCATTTCCAGTGGAGTGATCTGGCGGAGACCGGGCTGTGTACCAAAGACTTTATTGCCCCTTCCGGAATGTCGTTCTCAAAAGACGGGAAGACTTTCCGGGTGGGAGACCATTCCGGTGCGATCTCCTTCTTGCAGATCCTGGCGCCGGAACTGACAGACCGGCTGCTGGCAGAGCTGTTGGACTTAAATGATGCGGTGACGGTAAATCTGCATATCCAGTCTATTGATCAGGCGCAGGCAATCCGGAATATCAAGCGGAAGATGTCGGATCTACAGAAGATGACCATTGAGGAACAGAAGAAAGCGGTGAGGTCCGGTTATGACATGGATATCATACCAACGGACCTGTCCGTATACGGGGAAGAGGCGAAAAACCTGCTGCAGGATCTGCAAAGCCGGAATGAGCGGATGTTTCTTGTGACTCTGCTGGTAGAGAATATCGCCCCGAAACGGCAGAAGTTATTCAATGATATCTTTGCAGCATCCGGCGTAGCGCAGAAATATAACTGTGCGTTAAAGCGGCTTGACTATCAGCAGGAGCAGGGGCTGATGTCTTCGATCGCCCTGGGAAGAAACCAGATCGAGATTGAGCGGGGGCTGACAACAAGCAGTACCGCTATTTTCGTGCCTTTTACGACCTGTGAACTGTTCCAGGAAGGAGAGGCGCTTTACTATGGTCTGAACGCTTTGAGTAACAACCTGATCATGGCGAACCGCAAGACGCTGAAAAATCCAAACGGGCTGTTCCTTGGAACGCCGGGAAGCGGCAAGTCATTCAGTGCGAAACGGGAGATTGTGAATGTTTTCCTGACAACGGATGACGACATTATTATCGCAGATCCGGAGAACGAATACGCTCCTCTGGTACGCCAGTTCGGGGAACTGGGGCAGGTGATCGATATTTCTCCGGGTTCTGCGAATTATATTAACCCGATGGATATCAATCTGGATTATTCGGATGACGAAAACCCGGTCACACTGAAAAGTGATTTTATCCTGTCTTTGTGCGACCTTATTATTGGCGGAAAAGACGGGCTGACACCAATTGAGCGGACGGTGATCGACCGCTGTACCAGGCTTGTGTACCGGGAGTACCTGCAGGATCCTGTACCGGAAAATATGCCGCTCCTGGGAGATCTGCACGGCCTTCTTTTAAAGCAGCCGGAGCCGGAGGCACAGAATATTGCGACAGCGTTGGAAATCTATGTCAACGGATCGCTGAATGTGTTTAACCACCGTTCTAATATCCGGATGGATGACCACCGTGTCATCTGCTTTCAGTTGAAATCTCTGGGGAAGGCATTAAAAGAGATCGGGCTGCTGATCATGCAGGATGCGGTCTGGAACAGGGTAACGGCAAACCGTTCAAAGCACAGGACTACATGGTTTTATATTGATGAATTCCATCTTCTTCTGAAAGGGCAGACGGGGAGTTTCAGTGTGGAGATCTGGAAACGCTTCCGCAAATGGGGCGGGATCCCGTCAGGATTGACGCAGAACGTGAAAGATCTGCTGGCTTCCCGTGAGATTGAAAATATATTTGAGAATTCCGATTTTATCTATATGCTCAATCAGGCCCAGGGAGACCGGCAGATCCTTGCGAAACAGCTGGGAATCTCACCCCATCAGCTTTCTTATGTGACACATTCCGGCCCCGGGGAAGGGCTTTTATTTTTTGGAAATGTCATTATCCCATTCGTGGACCACTTCCCACGGGATACCATGCTGTATTCCGTCCTTACGACCAGGCCCGAAGAGGTGGGAACCGGCAGGATACAGGAGGCATCGTAAATGAGTGATGAAAAAAACGGAAAGATTACGTTCTATGCGGCGGAGTGTATGGAGTTCATTCATTATGGAGAGCTTCGTGATAATCTGACGCTTGCAGACGCGGTCAGGGAATATAAGAAGATATATCGGAGAAACGCCTCTTCCGGACCGGGGATCGGATTTGTCCTGGAAGACAGAAATATGCCGGATTATTCCGGGATTGAGTATCCCATCTATGAAGGCGGCAGGCTTGCAAAAGAGCAGATCGAACTTGTCCCGGCATTCCGGGATCATCCTCTGGTAAAGCAGGCTGTAAAAGCGATGGAGGCATATCTTCCGCAGCTTGCAAAGGCAGAGAGAGGAAGAAGCGGTGCGGAGCGATAGAAAGAGAAAATCAGAGCGGGTTATTTACGGGAGGTGATCAGGATACCGCGTGACAGAAAATTTGAGAGAGGAAAGAAAGACAGCCGTATGCCGGTCCGGGATGTACATGGAGATGAACGCATGGACGCCGGGAAACGGGAGCAGGACTTTGAGCTTCGCAGGCCAAGGGATGCACCGGTGCATGGAAGAGAAAAGAGATACCGGCAGAATGGAACGATAGACCGGCAGCAGAGGGCAGAGCCACGTCCGGGGGATGGATCTGGATCCGGAGGGGAAAGAGCTGAATATGAGAGGTTTGGCAGAGACGAAAGGAGCGCCTCTTTTTCTGATACAGAAAGACTACATCCAGAGCCGGACAAGACCGTGCAGCCCGGGGAGAACGGGAAAAGGCGGAGACTGGATCAGCATGGAAATCAGTATCAGCAGCGCTTCCAGGAGGCGGCGCAGGCAGAGGATGCAAAAGAGAACAGTCAGGGCACTGTATCGGAGAAACCGGAGCGTAATTCCAAACTGGAGTTTACGGCGGATGAACTTCCGGTGGATCGTGCGGAGAAGAAATTGGCAAAAGCCCGGCAGAGGGCAGAGCGGACAGAACAGAAGCTGGAAAAGGCGGAGGCGCGTCTTCCGGCGCGGAGAAAACTCCGGTTGGAGACAGAGGCGGATCCGCAGACCGGGAAAGGAAAGAGACGGCTGAAATTTGAAAAAGAGGTGAAATCCCAGAGCGCTCATGTCAAGGGCGCTCTTCCTTTGCGCCCGGTCAAGGCGGCAGCAAATGCAGCAACTGCTTATGCGCACAGAAAAGTGTATCAGGCTGAGGATGAAAATGTAGGCGTCAAGGCAGCGCACCGGATGGAGATGGCAGGAGAAGCCGGAGCGCGGACTGCGTACCGGCGGCACCGGACAAGACCTTACCGGAGGGTGGAACGCCTGCAGAAACGGTCAGCTCGTGCCAGGGCAAAAGCAACCTATCATCAAGCCCTGCAGGAAAACCCGCAGCTTAAGAAAAATATAGTTTCCCGGATGTGGCAGAAACGGAAACTGAAACGCAGGTATGCCAAAGCAGCAAGGGAAGCGCAGAAGACTGGAAAACGGGTAAAGAATACGGCGGTTACGACAGAGCGGATTGCAATGCATGTGACATTGTTCGTGAAGAGGCATCCGGTTATTTTCGGAATCCTTACGCTCCTGCTTCTGCTGATCTTCCTGATCAGTTCTGCACTTACCTCATGTTCCAGTATCGGATCGGGGAGTCTTGGGGTTATGGCTGCCTCTACATATTTGGCAGACGACCATGATATCAATCAGGCGGAACTTGCCTACACCGAGTGGGAAACAGATCTTCAATTACAGATCAACCGTGTAGAGACCGACCGTCCCGGGTATGACGAATACCGCTATCAGATCGATGCGGTTGAGCATGATCCCTATGAACTGATGGGATATCTGACTGCGGTATATCAGCATTTTACTTATGAACAGGTAGAGAGTGCACTCCGGGAGCTCTTCGCAGAACAGTATACCCTTACCTTTACTGAGGAAACGGAAACCCGTTCCCGGACGGAAACGCAGACGGATCCGGAAACCGGAGAAACAACGGAAGTGGAAGTGCCTTATGAGTGGAAGATCCTGAATGTAGAACTGGATGCGGCGCCTATGGCAAACCTGATCGTGGCGCGGATGACAGAGGATCAGAAAGAAATCTGTGAGATCCTGCTTCAGACGAAAGGAAACCGGCAGTATGTACAGAATGTATTCGGAACCAACTGGCTGCCTTATGTTACGAGCTATTATGGTTATCGGATCCACCCGATCAGCGGGGAGAAGAATTACCATACCGGAATCGATATTGCAATGGCTCAGGGTACAGACATTCTGGCCGGGCATGACGGTGAGGTGACAATGGCGGGAGAAGCAGGCGGTTATGGTCTGTGCGTTGCGATTGAGGGAGAAGCATATGAAGATCATACCCCGACGACGAAGTACGGGCACTGTTCACAGCTTCTGGTATCCGTGGGGCAGGAAGTAAAAGCTGGGGATGTGATCGCCAGAGTGGGGAACACGGGAAATTCCACCGGAGCCCATCTTCATCTGGAAGTGCTGTTGGATGGTGAGTATGTGAATCCAATGTATTTTGCAGATACCGGGGATACGACAGAGCGGCATCTTCCGGATCTGGGAGCAGGCGGAGCCGGCGGCAGCGGGGATTATCTCGACTATGATATCCCGCCGGAGGCGCTGGAAGATGAAGAGTTCGCAGCTATGATCGCAGAGGCGGAAAAATATTTGGGATATCCTTATGTATGGGCTGGATCAAATCCGTCCACATCCTTTGACTGTTCCGGCTATGTCAGCTGGGTGATCAATAACTGCGGCGTAGGCTGGAATGTGGGCAGGCTGACCGCGGACGGACTTCTGGGAGTGTGTACGCCGGTGTCCAGAGAAGAGGCAAAGCCGGGCGACCTGGTCTTTTTCCAGGGAACCTATAATACAAGCGGCGCATCGCACGTAGGCATCTATGTGGGAAATGGAATGATGATCCACTGCGGGGATCCGATTTCCTACGCAAGTATCAATACAAGTTACTGGCAGCAGCATTTCTATACATTTGCAAGACTGCCATAGCAGATGGGAGGTAATAAGACAGATTGAATCCGAAAATCGAAAAAGTGGAGAAGGAGATCACGAAAACAAAGAATAAGATCTCGGAGCTGCAGGCAAAGCTCCGGGATCTGGAGAAACAGAAAACTGAGCTGGAGAACACGGACTATGTGGCGGTTGCGCGCAGCTTTCGCCTGACACCGGAAGAACTGGCAGAATTTCTGAAAACAAGGCAGGTTCCATCTACAGGGAAGGAACTGCCGAAAGGACAGGAGGAAGGAAATGAGGACTAGAAAGATTTCCTTATTGGCGGCGCTTATGGTTTCCATAGGCGCCTTTACTCTGCCGTTGACAGCCTATGCGGGAGGGAAGACAGATACGTCGCCTCCTGTGCTCTCGGCTTTGTTGGACGGCAGTACGCTGCATGTGTCAGGCAGCGATGCGGAGTCCGGCTTACAGGCGGTGTATGTAGATGGAACCCGGATCAACTCTCTGTCAGATGGATCAGCGGACGTCCTGCTGAAAGATTATGCAGGAACCGGGAGACTGGTCAGTGTCTATGCAGTGGACTATGCCGGGAACCGGTCGGATACGGTAAAGTTGGAAAATCCGTATTATGAAGAACCGGAAGTAACGGCTATTTCTGCGGCAGCGCAGGCTGCTCAGAACACGGCAGAACCGAGTGTGGCGGCAGTTCCGGTCAGTACGGGAAGTGCAGAACAGGACAGCGGATCTTCTCAGGAAGATACGGGATCATCCAGTGATACAGGGAGTGCATTTTCGGGCAGCAGTGAGGATGCAGGGGAAGAAAATGCTTCGTCCATTCCTGACGGAGCGTTTACCCAGGAGGGAACCGGAACGATCCAGGATGCGGCTGTGGAAGAGGAAGACGAGAAACAGTTTTATACCATTACCACCGAAGACGGCAATGTCTTTTATCTGGTCATTGACGGGAAACGGGATGCCAATAATGTGTATTTCCTTAATGGGGTTACAGAAGAGGATCTGATGAGCCTGGCAGAGAAGAGCAACGGCAGTATCAGCGTGATCCCGGAGGAAGAAGCCTGCACCTGCACGGAAAAATGTGAGGCGGGCAGTGTGAATACATCCTGTCTGGTCTGCAAGAATGACCTGACAGGATGTACGGGAAAGGAAGTGCAGCCGGAAGAACCGGAGGAATCTGCACAGCCGGAAGAGTCTGCAAATGAGGAAGGAAGTATCGGGATGATCGTCTTTTTGATACTTGGTGTACTGGCAGTGGTCGGGATCGGATACTATGTGAAAGTGATCCGGCCGAGAAAGCAGGCAGAGGAAGAAGAGGAATTTGACGAGGAAGGCTACGGGGATGGTTTTGATCCGGATGAAGCCTATGGAGAACCGGAATACTTGTCAGAGGATGACTTTGACGACAGGAGGGAGGACGGCCGGTAGAGCCGTCCTTATCAATATGAGAAAGTGAGGATTTTTATGGTGAATACGAATACACACCGCCACGGCTGGAAACGGTTCGTGGCATTTCTGCTTGGTGTCATCTGCGCACTGGGGATCCTTCCCATGCAGGTGTTGGCTTTATCGCCGGGGCAGACAGCAAGTTCGTGGATCGGGGAGAGATATGTAGGATCTGACGGAAAGGGATATTACGCTCCGGCGCCTTATACTTATCTGGTTTACAATTCTGACGGTACAATGGATGTCCGCACCAGCTCCGGTGGCGGAGCCTATCAGCATTATATGCTGACAGCTTCGGACGGAACAAGCCACCAGGTTTACTGTGTAGAAAGCGGAGTTGCCTACAATGCTTCGGAGAATACTTATACATCTGAAAGCGGAAGCAACAGCCGTTACCTTGATCTTCTCCCCTCCGCATCCAGACAGGGGATCAAGCTGACTTCTATTTATGGCTGGAAACCGGGGGCTTCCCTTCCGGTCTCGGGAATCAACGAGGATGACTATAAGATAGCGACACAGGTGATCCTCTGGGAGTACCAGCAGCAGTTACGGAGTGATCCGTACAGCCGGCACGGAAACGGACACGCATCGGCGGATCAGTATTACAGTGTGATCGCCGGACGTCCGGCAGAGAAGGCATATAACTGGATCCTTGACCAGGTGGCGTTCCATTCGACGGTTCCTTCTTTTACCTCGTCCAGTCAGTCAAAAGCTCCGGAACTGGAACTGAAATGGGATACAGAGAAGAAGATCTATACACTTACAGTTACAGATACGAACAACCTGAACATTGATCTGGAGATGATTTCCGGCAGCGGCGTATCTGTCACGCGGAGCGGGAACCGTTATACGTTTACCAGCGAGAAGATGATCATGGATCCGGTTACTTTTATGTTCCGTAAGGATATTCCGGTAGCAGAAGATATGCTGATCTGGGGCAGGCCGGGATACCAGACTATGATGACCGGAGCCAGTGATCCGGTGTCTTTCTATGTGAAGATCAAAACAGAAACTTATGGTACGGCGAAGATCGTTAAGACAAGTGAGGACGGGATCGTATCGGGGATTACATTCAATATATCCGGCACGGATATCCTGGGAAATGAAGTGGATCAGGACGTGACCACTGGGGAAAACGGGCAGATCGAAGAGAAGTTCCTTCCGGGAACCTATCTTGTAAAAGAATTGCCTGTGGACCGTTATGTGACGCCTGCGGCACAGTACATTACCATCGAGAGCGGACAGACATCTACCGTTCATTTCAGCAATATTTTAAAGAAGTTCCGTGTTCATGCCGTGAAGACAGATGCGGATACGGGAACTGCACAGGGCGACGCTACCCTGGCAGGCGCGACCTATGGACTGTACAATAACGGGAATCTGGTGGATACCTTTACAACGGATGCAGCGGGGGAATTCCTGACCGGATATTACGTATGCGGGGAGAACTGGACGCTCCGGGAGATTGAACCGAGTACAGGATATCTTCTGAATGAGACGGTTTATGAAGTAGGCGCTTCTCCCACTCTGTACGAAGTGGAGCTGAATACAGCGGAGAACAGTGTTACTGAGACTGTGATCTATGGAAATATTCAGCTTGTAAAGCATACCGATGAAGCAGATCCGGATGTTTCGGAGGAAGAGAACGCAGACAATCCGAATGAGGGTGTGATCGAAACGCCGGAAGCCGGAGCTGTGTTTGAAATCTATCTGACAGCAGCAGGCAGTTATGAGGAAGCGAAAGAAAGTGAGCGGGATCTGCTGACAACAGATGAAAACGGGTTTGCGGCGTCAAAACAGCTGCCCTATGGTCACTATACAGTCCATCAGATTGAAGGGAAGGATGGGAAAGGATTTATCCCGGATTTTACCGTTTTTGTCAATGAGAACAGCCATACATACAGCTATATCTTAAACAACCGCACGATCGCTTCCAGACTGAAAGTTGAGAAATGCGATGCGGAGACAGGAAATATCATTCCTCTTTCCGGAACCGGCTTTCAGATCAGGGATCTGTCTACCGGGGAGTTTGTTACACAGGAAATCTATTATCCGAACCCGGAGACTCTGGATACCTTCTACGTTTCCGATGAAGGATGGCTGATGCTGCCGGAGCCTCTGCCTACAGGGGATTATGAACTGTACGAAGTGGCTGCTCCGGAGGGCTATGTGCTTGCAGATGAACCGGTGCCTTTTACTATTGACGGAAGTGAAGCGGTGGTGACGGTCACACAGTATAACATGCCGCAGAAAGGACAGCTGACAATCACGAAGACTGGAGAAGTTTTCTCTTCTGTCCAGGAGAATGAGGGATTGTATCAGCCGGTTTATGAAGTGGCCGGACTGCCGGGAGCAGTCTATGATGTGATCGCAGATGAAGATATTTACACCGGTGATGGAACACTCCGGGCAGAAAAGGATACGGTTGTGGAAACACTGACGACCGGGGAAGACGGATCTGCACAGAGTTCCCTTCTGTATCTGGGGCGCTACCGTCTGGAAGAACGGCAGGCTCCGGAGGGAATGGTGCTGAATACGGAACCGGAATATGTGGAGCTGATCTATGCAGGAGAGACCGTGGAAGTGACACAGGCAGCTGTCGGATTATATGATGAACGGCAGAAAGTTTCTCTTGATCTTCTGAAAGAGCTGGAAACGGATGAACTGTTCGGCATAGGACTGGGCGAAGAATATCAGGATATTTCCTTTGGCCTGTATGTAGCTGCTGAGGTGACGGCGGCGGATGGCAGTGTGATCCCAGAGGATGGACTTCTGGAAGTTGTGTCAGTTTCACAGAGAGAAGATGGAAGCTATGGAGCAGCGTTTGCAGCGGATCTTCCTTTCGGCAGTTACTATGTAAAAGAGCGGACAACGAACAATGCTTATGTGCTCCCGGATACGGAGTACCCGGTGGATTTTGAATATGCCGGACAGGATACAGGAGTCGTACAGATCACAGTGAATGAGGGCAGCGCGGTTCCAAATGAGCTGATCCGCGGACGTGTTGATGGCAGAAAGTACGGGGAGGCAGAAGACGGCAGCGATCCGGCGGAACTGGCCGGAGCAGTGATCGGGCTTTTCCGGCCGGAGACGGAGGACTTTATGGAAGAAAATGCCCTGCTTACTGTGACGACCGGGGAGGATGGCAGTTTTGCCTTTGAGGAAATTCCGTATGGTCATTGGATCGTGAAAGAGATTTCTGCGCCTTCCCTTTATACGGTCAGCCCGGAGGAACATCATGTTTATGTCGGGGTAGACGGACAGAGCATCCAGATCCGGATTGATGATACATTGATCCGGGGCAGCGTACAGGTCAGAAAGACCGAAGCGGTAGACGAACCTTCCTCCACAGAAGCAGAGGAGAAAGAAAAGCCGTTTATGCGGACTCTGGAAGGAGCGGTCTTTGAACTGTATGAGGATACCAACGGGAACCAGGAATTTGACGAAGAGGATCAGCTGATCGGGGAACTGACGGAGACAGACGCAGGACTTCATGCAGCGGAAAATCTTCTGGCAAAGGGATATTTCATTAAAGAGAGCCAGGCACCGGAAGGATATGAGCTGGATGAAAATGCCTATTACTTCCAGATCAGCGAAGACGGCCAGACAGTCGTAGTGGAGAACGGAGAGGCAGGACGCGGATTTACCAATGAGGCACAGAGAGGAAACCTGAAGATTACGAAGGATTCCAGTGACGGGCGGAAAGACGGCTTTGCCAT
>CALVVB010000072.1 GCA_944363735.1 uncultured Bacilli bacterium
GAGCCGATCTGGACGCGGTTCACATCGTCGTATGAGCTAAAACACATTTATTTTGCGGCGGGTAAGGCGGATATTGGGAAGCGCGAAGCGCGGTTGTTCGACAAGAGTCAATATGTGTTTGATATTTGCGGCGGAAGTCAGGCAGAGGAAGAAGAAAGACAGCTCATCGCGATCGAGCAGCGGGAGCGGGAAGGAGCAGGGAGTGCGCCGAACATTGCCGAGCTCGACGCGGCATGGTCAGAGCAGCGCGAAGCGATCCGGAAGAAGGTGAGTTCCGTCGCAGCGGTCCTCGGCGATGAGGATGCTCAGGCATTGGTGGAAGCAAAGTTGGAGAATAAGCAGACGCTGATCGCGCTCCTCTTGCAGGAGTACACCGATTTTTCTGTCCGCCAAAAGCTCAACTCGCTCTCGGCATATCTGAGCGAAGCGCTCCCCAAACTGCTCTAATTGCAGGAAAAGGCAAAACAATATCCCGCCGCATGAGCGGCGGGATGGGTCAGAACCTTTTCAAGAACTCGGCGGGGGTCACGATCTCAGGGTGCGTTAAACCGGTATCCGAAAAGTCATCGTCACCCGAAAGAAGGACGTCGACGTTTTCGATGACGGCAGTATACAAGATAGGGTAGTCTTTGGGATCGCGGATGGAAAACAGAGCTTTTTCGATATGTTCGGGCGTATAGACAAGTTCAAAGGAAAGTTTTTCAAAGAACGTGTCAAGCTCGCTCAGACGGGAGGGGAATTTCTTCCGTACAACGCGCTTGAGTTCGTCTAAGACATACGAGCAGATGACAAGCTCATGTTTCCGAATGCAGTGCGACAAAGCTTCCGCCGCACGCCCTTGAGGGAAGAGGATGGCGGAAAATAGGACATTGGTATCGACCATGATTCGCACGAGCAATACCTCTTATACGCTTTTCAAAAAAGCTGCGACGTCATCCTCGCTTTGCAGCCCCGCTTCTTCGGCAGCGCCCGCAAAAGCCGACTGCACATCTTTGAGCGCCAGCATGGAAGAGTTGGCAAGATAGACGCGGTCATTTTCGTCGGTGATAAATGCGACCTTACAGCCTTCGGTAAGGTGGAGTTTTTTGCGCAGCTCTAAGGGGATCGTGACTTGCCCCTTGGACGAGATCTTGGATACTTCGATCATGCCATATACCTCCGATATGATTGGGTAAAGAAAGTAAAGAAATCTTTACCCATCTATAGTATATGCTATATCGATCGATTTGTCAAGAGGGAAAAAGAAAAAAAGGGAGGGATGATTTGAAAAAATTTTTATTGGCAGGACTAATGGTATGCGGCATGCTTGCGCCCGTGGCGCTGATGGGGTGTGCCGCATCGGAAAGCAACGCGGATCCACCCGCGGCATGGGAAGAGACGGCAGGCGTTGTCCGGAGCATGGCGGAAGGGGTATCGCTGCAAGCTACGGCGCTTGCGAGCATATCCTGTGACCATACCTTTGCCGCGGTGCAGACGGTGGAGCCGTCCTGTACGGAGCAGGGCTATACCTTATACGCCTGCTCGCAGTGCGGGCAGAGCTACACGGACGACTTTACCCCCGCGAAAGGGCATACGATGCGAGAGATCGTTGTCGAGCCGACTTGCACGCATCAGGGGTACACGACGCACTTCTGCACCGTCTGCGGCTATGAGTATTCAGACGCTTACAAGGAGGAGCGCGGGCATAAGTATGTTTCGGAAAAGATAGACCCCACCTGTACGCAGGCGGGCTGCACGCTGCATACCTGTTCGGTCTGCGGCGACAGCTATCGGGACGATTACCGCGAAGCGCTCGGGCATGCGTATGCCGAAGAGACGTTCGCCCCGACCTGCACGAGCGAAGGGTATACGAAGCAGACCTGCTCAAGGTGCGGCGACGAGGTAACGATGGACTATGTGCCCGCACTCGGGCATACATACACCCAAACGGCGATCGCGCCGACGTGTGTGAGCTACGGATATACCGAACACCTCTGCTCCGTCTGCGGGGACCGGTATGTCACGGGTTATTCCGAGGCAAAGGGGCATACCTTTCTCGACGTGCTCGTCGAGGCGACGCCCGAGAGCATCGGCTATACGCGGCACATCTGCATCGTCTGCGATTACAGCTATATCTCTGACTATGTAACGAGCGGCGATACGGGCTATATCGAACCGCCTGAACAAGACCATGCACATGCGTATGCATTCTATGTGCAGGATGCGCCCGAGGAGAAGTACTTCATTGCGCGCTACGTCTGTGACTGCGGCGCGAGCGCCGTGGGCAATGTGTCGGTCACGGCGACGGATCAAAGCGGCACGGCGGTACAACTTTCTGTCAACGAATACGGGCAGGTGGACTATTCCCGCCTTTCGGGAAGCTATACGGTGCGCATCACGGACGGAGCGGGGGAGCTTCTCAAAGAGTTTTTTCTGACGGCGGAAGGGAAATCGCCCGAAGGCTCGCACGAGGACAAGCCGCGGGAGCCGCCCGAAGAGACGGAACAGGGAGAAGAGGGAGGCAGTACGGGGACGATGGTCCTGTTGCTGTTCATCCTCATATTACTCGCCACAGGCGGTGCCGCGGCATGGCTTCTTATCAGAAGGAAGAAAAAGAAAGATCAAAAGTGAAAGGGAGGATATAAGATATGAATTTTAACTTACTTACGGAAACAGGACTGGACGGCAGCCTTGCCGAGATCGTGGCAAAATTGCAGAGCCTGATGGATAGCTTCTGGCTCTATATCGTCATTGCGCTCGCGGCGGTCGTCGTCATCTGGGGCGCGTACATCGGCATCAAGATCGCCATCGCGCACAGGAACGAAGAGAAGATCAACGCCCGCGACATGATCAAAAATCTTGTCATCGGCATCGTCATTATCTTCGTCGTAGCGATGGGCGCACCGCTTCTCATCAACGGCTTGTCCGCTTGGGTCGGCGCGTAAAAACGGAAGTCTGAACAGAAAGGCGGCGCGTTGTTTGCCGCCTTTCATTTTCAGATAATGGAGGAGGTTAAATGCTGATATTTTTACAGGAGATAGGCTTGCAGCTTTTCTTATGGCTGTTGCAGCTTGTGGACGGGCTGATGGACTTATTTTCCGCCATGACGGGCATTGCCACGGTCAACTACCACGGGCAGCAAGTCAATCTCATTGAGTTCATCGTCGGCGACTCTGCCATCGGCACCGTCTTTTGGTGTATCTTTATCACGGCAGTGGGGCTCACCTGTATCTTTGCGATCGCGGGGCTCATCAAGAATATGATCTCCGGCAACCGCGGCGTGGCAACGGTCGTGGGGAAGTTTTTTCTCGCGCTTTTAGGTGCTATGGCGATGCTTGCCGTCGTGATCCTCGGTATTCTCATCGCCAATTCGTTTTTACAGCTTTTGGCACGGATATTCCAAGTGAACAACACGACGAAACTATCTACGGCAATTTTCAATGC